>DASYJY010000162.1:0-15288 GCA_035995985.1 Thermoanaerobaculia bacterium
ACCAGGTGAATGGGGTTGGCGAACCAGGTGAATGGGGTTGGGAGAGACGTCGCCGAGGTCGCGATCCTGGTTATCAGCTGACAACGCAACGCGTCAAAGATTCGTGAGGCGCAGATTCTCGTCCCTCACCGCTTCGATGCACCGCCAGGGCAACCCATGCCCTCGCCGTATGCAAATCTTCGCGTCAGGAGAAGAATCTATGGGCTAGTAGTACAAAGGACATGAAGAAAACCTTTGTGTCCTTTGTGTCTTTGTGGTGAGTAGTTTTTAATTCACCGCGCGACGTACGTCGCTGACGGCAGCAACGCGCGCGACAGATTCACGTGTCCCGCCAGCGTCTCCGCCGGTTCATCGTTCACTAGGATTCGTACGCGCTTCGCTTGCGGGAAGTTCGTGGTCACGGTCTGGACGACGGAGTAGACGGCCATCAGCTCTTCGTGGCTGCCGGTGCCCCATCCCTGAACGAGCGTGGGGCCGCCGAGGTCGACGAAGGCGGTGCCGTCGGGGAGGAGGAAGGTGGCGCGGACGACCGTGTCGCGCGGAAAGATGGGCGGCACGCCGGCGTTCGACGATCCCTTGAGCAGTTCGCGTGCGACCTTCGACAGTGCGCCGGCCGGGTTCTCCGGGAGCGCAACGTTGCGCGTCTCGCGGACGAGCAGCATGTCCGGCCCTTCGAAGAAAAGCGTGACCGGACGGACCTCCACCTTGTTCTCGGCATTGAGATTTTGCGACAGAGGTTTTTTCTTGCAGCCGCCCGCGATCGCGAGGATCGCCAGCGACAGCACAACCGTGCGGCGCACTACGTTCCCGTCCTCGTGGCCGGCTTCGTGGTCGTGGTCGCAGGGACGGCTGGCGCGGTGGTCGTCGGCGCGGCAGGCGGCGGCTGGACGATGCCGATACGCGTTTCGTAGTCGGTCTTGTAGCGCTCCACGGCCGTCGTCAGGGCATCGACAACGGTCTTCTGAAATGCATCCGACTTGATCTTCGACTCTTCGTCAGGATTGGTGATGAACGCCACTTCGACGAGCGCCGCCGGCATCGTCGCGCCGACCAGCACTTTGAACGGCGCCTGCTTCACGCCGCGGCTTTGAATGCCGGTGATGCGGTTCATCTCTTCCTGCACCGCCTGTGCGAGGCGGCTCGATTCGTTGAGGTACTCCTGCTGCGCAAGGTCCCACAGCATCAACTTGAGATCGCTCGATGCCGCCGGACCCGCGGGGCCTTTCGACGCGTTCTCGAGCTCCGCTGCTTTCTCGGCGAGTTTGTCCGAGGCGTCGAGCGAGAGGAAGTAGGTCTCGGCGCCGTGCGCGCCTTTGACGATGGCCGCGTTCATGTGGATGGAGAGGAACAGATCGGCGTGGTACTGGTTGGCGATGGCGGTGCGCTGATCGAGCGGAACGACGGTGTCGTCGTTGCGCGTCAGGACGACGCGCGTCTTCAGCTTCGCCTCGAGCGCGGCCGCGAGACGCTGGCAAAGCGCGAGCGTGGCGTCCTTCTCCATCAAGCCGCCGGGACCGATCGCGCCGACTTCTTTTCCGCCGTGGCCCGGATCGATGACGATCGTATGGATGCCTGGCGCTTCCACGGGCCGCGTTGAATTCAGCGGCTGCGGCGTCCCCGGCGCGACGGACGCGCCTTTGCGCAGGTCGAGGACGACGCGAAACGGATTGTCGAGACGATAGGCATCGGCAACGACGTCGGCCGCGGTCAATTGGATGCGCAGATCGTTGCCGATGAATGAGGTCTTCGCGACATTCGGATCGTCGTGCGCCTGCTCCACGTACGGCGCGCGAATGGCCGTCTTGAAATGAACGGTGTAGGCGCCCGGCTCTTTGGTGATCGTGTAATCGGCCGGCGCGGTGAGCGTGAGGACGACCTTTGAAATCCCCTGCACGTTCGCGACGGAAACCGTAACGCCGGCGGCAGTCGTCTGCGCCGGATGAACCTGCAGGACTTTTCCGGCCGCGTCCCACGTCGCGTCGAGTGCCGAGGAGCGCATCAGAAATCCCTGGAAGAACTGCCATGGCACGAAGGGGCGGTTGTCGATCGTAACCGGCGCGACCGGCATCTCGATCAGATCGTCCTTGACGACGCCGAAACGGCTGTCGGTTCCGAACGCGGCCACAGTGTTATTGAGCGAGGCCTTGAAACCATTGCCGTCGCGCGTAACCGATCCGCCGAGGGCGGCGATGACTTCATCGGCGGCGATGTAGGTCTGCCCGTTCTGATTCGCGATGGTGATGGTCCGGTCGCCGTTCGCCGCGCGCAGCGTGGCCTGATTGGCGGGATTCGGAGGAGCGGGCGTCGGTGCCTGTGCCAGAAGGAGAAGGGCGGACGCGAACGCAATTGCGAGGAGGGAGAGAGAACGAGTCATAGGGACCGCGGGATTATCGCACGGAGCATTCGCCGCGCCCGGGCACTCGGAGCTTCCCCTTCCGCGCGCACATGAGTCTTGACGTGATCCTCGCCGAGGAGGACCTCGCGCGTGCGGAGGTAGCCGATGCGAGCCAGGACGTCGAGCACGTCCCAGCGGCGTTCGGTGAAACTGAACGGCAGGCGGTGGCGCGGACGGATGACCACGACGCGAGGATCAGTGACGATGTGGTCGTAGTCGCCTTTGCGTTTGAACAATCCACCCTCCGACTCCCCCTTCTGCGTGACCAGCACGACCGCGTCGCAGCCTTCGGCCAGCGCTTTTTCGTACGGAGCATTGTCGGAAATCCCGCCGTCGCCGTACATCTCACCGTCGATTGCCGGACGGTGCGTGTAGAACGGCGGAAGGTAGTTGGTGGCGAGCAGGAGCTGGAGCGGATCGTCGACGTCGTGCGCATCGAAGATGACATTGGCACCGTCACGGAAGCGGGTCACGGAGACGAATAGCGGGAGTGCGTCGGGCTGCTTAAATCGATCGCGTCCGATGAAACGATCGAAAGTCCGCTTGTGCAGTTGGCGGAACCGCCACGGCGAGTGATCGACGAGCAGATTGCGGAGGTCGATGTGCGGCATGCGCATGAACGAGCGCCAGTAGTAGCGGATGCGCGATTCGCAGCGCGCCGCAACGAGCGCCGCGTTCCAGGCGCCGGCGGAAACGCCGATGGCCAGCGCGGGACGGACGCCGAGTTCGGCGAGTGCCTCGATGACGCCGATCTGGAACGCGCAGCGTGACGAACCGCCGGAGAAGACGTAGCCAACTCGTTTCGCGTCGCGCAGAAGTGCCAAGGGATACAACGGACTTCAGTCTATGCTTTTGCGGTGAACGCAAAGCGCTGCCTATTCATCGTCGCCATCTTCGCCGCAGCCTGCGGCGGACCGTCGGAACCGAAAGGGCCGCAAGTCCACAAAGATCCGATCAGCGTTCGCGGCTGGATCGTCGACGTCGAAACCGGTCCGAACACGGCCTACCACACCGTCGAGACGGAGGCGGCCCGCAAACGCGATCTGTTCCGCGGCACGAACGTGTGGGTCGAGAACGCGCCGTATGTTTCGGGCGGCGTGGCCGAGACGGGATCGTTTCTCCTGCTCGATGTGCCGCCGGGCGATGTGACGATCACCTTCTCCGCGCCGGGCGTTCCGGTTTCGCGCCTGGTGCTGAAACAGATCCCCGGAAACGCGGACGTGTTCGTCCCCGCGATGCTGATCAAGCGCGATACGGTGTCGCTGCTCGATCCGAAGAGCGTGAAGGTTCGCGTGGCGGCGCAGATCGATAAGCCCGTTCCGACCGGCGCGTTCGCGGCTGTGGGAGATCAGCGGATTGCGGTCACGTCGACGCCGATTCGGGAAATGATCGACCGCTTGGATTATCCGAATCCGCCGGCGTCGTACGCGCCGTTGGCGACCGTTAAGTGATCGGCCGGCGTCGCGCGCGGGCGATCAGCGCATCGATCGAGAAAATGCCGGGGCCGAAGGCGAGGACGATCAACGACACGAGCAGGTAGAGGAACGGGGCGGCGTTTGTGAACGCGTCCTGATCCTTGAAGAAGCCTTTCACGGCGTCGATGTCCGCGGTGAGATACGCGACGATGAAGTTGATCACGAGCGGGATGCAGATCAGCCGCGACGCCAGGCCGAGGAGGAGAAGGAATCCGCCAATGCATTCGAGCGACGCCACAAAGTAGGCGTTCGCGGCCGGCATCGGGATGTGCAGGTGCGTCAGGAAATCGGTAAAACGGTCGATGTTCTCCAGTTTCCCTTTGCCGGTTTGAAAGAGGCCCCAGCCGAAGATCAGGCGAAGCGCGAGCAGGAGCGGACTGCGAAGCCGGTCGAAGATGCGCGTCGTGGCGAGGTCGTACCAGCGATCCAGTTTTGCGATCATCGTTTTCCTTTACTCGGCCTCGATTGCCGTGAACAAGCCCGTGGCACTCCAATCGCGGAACCAGGTGAAGAGATCCGATTGTGCGGGAAAACGACGGAAACGGCGGTGAAAGGTTTCGATGGCGCTGCCGATCGTTTGGCGCGCCGCGAGCGATTCGAGAAAGACATACGCCTCGCGTGTGAGCGGCATGCGGTAGACGCCGTAATCGCGGCGATGAATTGCCAGCCACGATTTCTGCCGCCGCGGTTTCATCGGACGCTCGTCGCGAAACGCCTGGAATGCGTCGTTCACGTCGTAGTCGAGCGCGAGCAACCGCAGCGCGGGGATGGGGATGATGCGCGCGTCAGCAATCTCCTCCGGCGCAATCGAGGCGATTGCGTCCGCTGGCAGCGGCTCCGCCTCGGCTTCATCGAACACGTGCGTCATCGCCAGCTCGAGCTTCGCCAGATCGCGCAGGAACGTACGGCGCTTCCACGTTGACGACGCGAGATACTCGGGCAGCGAGTCGCCCAAACGGTTGAACGTGTAGCTGCGCGATGGAAACTGCTGGACGTAATCGCGGACGAGATGCTCGAACGCGTGCTCGCCGAGGAATTGCGCGACCGCGGCGTAGTCGACGGTGAGCGCCTCGATCATCCGCAGCATGTACATGCCGTGGTAAATGCCGACGCGCTGAATTGGCTGCAGCGTTCGAGAGGGCAGGATGACGTCGTCGACCGCGATCTCCGCCGCATCCGCTGCTTCGTACACGTCGGACGGATGCGTGACTACGGACTGCATCCACTCCTGCAGCGGCGCAAGCGCGACGTCAGACTGCATGGGGGACCTCGGGGTGTGGGGTTTGGGGTGTGGGGAGTGGGAGCGCAGGTGCGAGATCAGGACCGGGGGTTCCACTCCCCACACCCCACTCCCCACTCCCAGCACTTCGAAACGCCGAAGCCTTCTTCGCCTCGGCATGCACCGTCGGAAAATCGGGGATGTCCGCATCCCACTCCAGCAGCGTCGCCACGTCGCCGCTCCGGGCGCACGCGCGTCCGTAGAGCTTCCACACCTCGTCGATCACGAAGTCGTTGTGCGTGTCGATGATGTGCGTGCTGTGATTCTGATGTCCGGCCAGATGCACCTGCACCACGCGGTCGTCGGGGATTGCGTCGACGTACACGTTCGGATCGAATCCGTGGTTGAACGAACTGACGTAGATATTGTTGACGTCGAGCAGCAAACCGCAGTCGCTCTCCTCGGCCAGCGACGCCAGGAAATCCCACTCCGTCATCGTCGATGTCGCAAACTCGACATAGGACGACGGGTTCTCGACAACCAGCGGCGTTTCGAGAAAGTCCGACACCACGCGAACACGTTCCGCCGTGTGGCGCAACGACTCCACGTTGTACGGCATCGGCAACAGGTCGTGAACGTTGCGGCCGCTCACTCCGGTCCAGCAGAGATGATCGGAAATCCATCGCGCATTGACGGTGCGCGCGAGCGATTTGAGTTTCCGGAGGTAATCGAAATCGAGCGGATCGGTTCCGCCGATCGAGAGCGAAACGCCGTGCAACACGATTGGGTACTGCTCCGCGATTTTTTCGAGCACGTAGCGCGGACGGCCGCCCGTATCCATGTAGTTTTCGGAGAGTGCCTCGAACCAATCGACGTCGGGCTGCGAGCCGAGGATGTGGCTGAAATGGACGGTGCGCAGCCCCACGCCGATACCGAGGTCAGGGAAATTGAATCGATTCATTGGGTGTCCGTTGGGGTTGGAGGACAGGCGCGCGGGACGCCTGTCCTCCCTGCCGATCTGTGGGGCAGACGAGAATTACGAAGCCTTCGGCGCAGCTGGCGGAACGGCGCAGCCGCCCTTGCCTTTGCAGTCGTTCTTGCCGCCGGCGCCCTGACCCTTGCAGGCGTTCTTGCCGGCGCAGTCGTGCTTGTACTCCTTCGATGCGCAGCCGCCTTTGCCCTTGCACGAGTTCTTGCCCGCGCAACCGGCGTCGCCGGACTTGCAGTTGCCGTGCGACTTACACGAGTTGAGGCCTTTACAGGCATGCTTGTCGGCAGCCTTGGCTGTGTCGGCCATCTGGACGGCCTGCGACGTGGCCTGATTGAGGCCGGCCGCGGCTGTCTTAGCCTGGTCGGCACGAAGACTGGTTCCGGCGCTGAGGCCGGCGACAACACCACCGAGAACGAGATAACGAGCGAGATCACGACTATTCATGCGATTCTTCCTCCTAAATTTTGTTGGACAGCGTGAGACCTACGTTTGGGGCAACCGACTGGATGCGAAACCGTTTCGGTGATTACGATGTGGCACTTCGAATGCAATTATTTGCATTGATGAAACGCCACTTGGGAGTAATGATTGCGGTGATTGTAATCCTGTCACCGACAGTCGTGATGGCAGATTTCAGTGACGATTTCCGGACCGTCAACGAGGTCGACCGCAACGCAACAATCCGCGTCCGCGACACCATCGAAGTGCGCAGTCTCGACGGATCGCTCACTCCCGCGCAGCTCGACGATTTCGCCGATCTCGCCGAAAAAGGTGCCGGCGATATCGCCCGCTTCACGGGAGTCTCCCCCCGCAAGCAGCGCATCCTTATCTATCTATCCCCGCGCATCGATATCTCACACACATACCCGCGCTATCCCGGTTCCGTTCATCACGAGGCGCGCGTCTTCATCGACAGCGAGCGCGTCGAGCATCACACCGCTCCCTATCTTCACGAGCTCGTACACGCGGTGGTCGGCGACGGCGGCTCGATGTGGCTCGAAGAAGGATTCGCGTCGTGGGTGGCCTCGTCCGTCGCGACGAATTACGGCGGCTACTACGCGCCGGTACTGAGCGGAGGCAACGACCGCGTCGACAGTCAGGCGCGCACCGTCATCGAGCGATCGCGAGGCGCCGCCGAGGCCGCGGAGTGGTTCGACAGCGATTCACCCGAATTGTCGCAGCGCGACCGCCGCAGCTTCTACATCCTCTCCCACTCGTTCACGAAGTACCTCGGCAACACGCTCGGCACACGCCGGCTCGTGCGCATCCATAGCGCAAACAACGTCCGCGCGCTGGAGCTCACCTCCGGCATCTCCCTCGACGAATGGCGGACGCGATGGATGTCCAGCCTCGGTGAATCGCGCGGGCGGGTTGCGGCGCAGCGGTAGCGGACAGCGCGTTCTTAATCCCTCCTTAACGGCCTCCTGTGTTTCACTTGGCGGGTGACGACCCGACTCACGACTTGGATCGCCACCTTTGCTTCGCTGGCGCTGGTCACCGCGGCGGGACGCGCGATCAATCTCAATCCGAGCACGATCGGTTTCGCGTTCCTCATCGTCGTCCTGCTGATTTCCGTTCGAGGAGGTCTGCTGGCCGGCGCGGTGGCCTCGATCGCGGCCACACTCTGCTACAACTTTTTCTTCTTTCCGCCGCTCTACACCTTCACGATCGAGAACCCCGCCAACTGGTTTGCGCTGGTCGCCTTTCTCGTGGCCTCGGTGACGGTGAACCGGCTTGTGATCGCCGCGCGCGTGCAGGCGGACAAAGCCGAGCAACGCCGCACGGAACTGGAGACGCTCTACGGATTGAGCATCGATCTCTTCACCGCCACAAATCGCGTCGGCGCCCTCGGCGAAGCAGCCGGCCGCGCCCTCACGCTCCTCGGCGCGCGCGCGGGCGGGCTGGTGCTCTTCGACGGCAGCCCATTCCGCCAGAACGTGATCTCGTGGAACGGCGACAAACCGGACGAGATCGAAGATCTGATCGCCGGCATCGGCCGCCACAAAGAGCCGCTGGAGTTCCCATCGCCACTCGGCCGCGACGTCTACCTGCCGCTGATCGTCGGCGGAAGAACGACCGGGGCGCTCGTCGCGCGCGGCACCGAGGCGTCGCGGCAATCGCTCGAATCGGCGGCGCGGCTTGTCGCGCTGGCAGTGGAGCGTCAGCTTTTCATGGAAGAGAACGCACACGTGCAGGCGCTGCGCGAAAGCGAGTCGCTCAAGACGTCGCTGCTGCGCGCAATCTCGCATGACCTGACTACGCCGATCACCGCGATCACGATCCGGACCGAGTCGATTCGACGCCGCGCCGGCAGCGACAGCGAGCTGCTCGACGATGTCGCCGCGATCGCCGAGGAGACGGCGAGGCTTCGAAGGCGCATCGATAATCTGCTGGCGATGGCGCGGCTCGAAGCAGGAAAAGCGAAACCGCATCGCGAGCCGACGCCGCCTGCCGATCTCTTTCGCGCCACTCGTGAAAATCTTCCGATCGTCTTCAGCGCACGGACGATCACCGTGCACGTCGATGCCGATTGTCCCGATGCGAATGTCGATCCGTCGTTGGCGCTGGAGATTCTTGTGAACCTGGTTGAAAACGCGCATCGCGTGTCGCCGCCCGGAGCAACGATCGAACTGATCGCGCACCGCCATCCACTCGATCCCGACAAACTGCGCATCGAGATCCTTGACCGCGGACCCGGCCTGCCGCCCGGCGTCGCCGATGCGGACGGCAACGTTGCCGCCGAAACCAGCGACGTCGCGCAGCGCGGCCTCGGACTCGAAATCGCGCGCAGCCTCGCCGCCGCAAACGGCGGCAGCATCGGTCTCGCGCCGCGCCCCGGCGGCGGCACCATCGCCCGCATCGACCTTCCGATCGCGGTTCTCGGAGCGGAACAGCCATGACGATCTCGAACGTGATTCTGATCGTCGACGACGATCCTGCCATCCGCGATTCGCTGTCGAAGGAGCTGCGCGCCGCCGGCTACGGCACGACCACCGCCGCCGACGGCAGCGAAGGAATGGCCGCGTTCCAATCACAAGTCCCCGATCTCGTTCTCACCGATCTGGCCATGCCGCGCTCGGACGGATTCGAGCTCATCGCCGCGATCCGCGCATCGTCACGCGTCCCGGTCGTCGTCCTCTCCGTCCGAGGCGCCGATCCCGACAAAGTCCGCGCCCTCGACCTCGGCGCGGACGATTTCGTCACGAAGCCTTTCTCAATGACCGAATTGCTGGCGAGAGTCCGCGCGCAACTCCGCCGCACCGCGCCCGCATCAACCACGCTGGCGTTTCACGATTTGACGATCGAGCTCGATCGCCGCCGCGTCGTGCAGGGCGGACGCGAAGTCCGTCTCACTCCCACCGAGTTCTCGCTGCTCGAAGTCCTGGCGACAAACGCCGGCAAACCGATGTTCATCGAACAGATCATCGCCCGCGTCTGGCGCTCCGCCCCCAGCACCAGCGCCGACACCGTACGCGTCCACATGAGCTCTCTGCGCAAGAAGATCGAGCCGAATCCCTCCGAGCCGCAGTACATCGTGACGGAGCCCTGGGTCGGCTACCGATTCATCGCGGAACCGGTGTAAGAACATCTATCCGCAGATGACGCAGGTTGACACAGATGCAAATCGTCACGACGCGTTCGCGCTTCGCAGTCTTCGGATCTCGGCAACCAACTGATCGCGCGCGCTCGTTCCCTTTTGTACGCACGCGGCGACTTTGGATTGCAGTTCCTTGCGATCGTCGGCGGAGATTTCTTTCGATGTCAGGACGAGGATCGGGATGCGGGCGGTGGAGGGGTTGTTTTTGAGCAGGCCGGCCACTTCGAAGCTCATGCCGGGCATCATCAGGTCGAGGATGATCACGTCGGGCGCGTTTTCTTTGGCGGCGGCGAAGCCGGTCTCCCCGTTGAACGCGCTCTCGATCGTGTAGCCGAGGCGGGTCAGCTCTTCGTCGAGGAGCTCGTGGAGGGAGGTGTCGTCGTCGATGAGGAGAAGGCGGGTCTTCGACTGATCGGACGTCGTCAGTTGGCGCACTCGATTCAAGAGACGATCGCGGTCGACCGGCTTCACGAAGTAATCGTCGGCGCCGAGGGCCACGCCGAGGTCGCGTTCGTCGACGCGGGAGATGATGACTACCGGGATATCGCGCGTGGCGGCGTCGCTCTTGAGCGTTTTGAGCACTTCCCAGCCATCGATGCCGGGAAGGACCAGGTCGAGCGTGACCGCGATCGGGCGAGCTTCGCGTGCGAGGCGGATCGCTTCGTCGCCGTGACGCGCGCGGACGGAGAGATAGCCGGCAGAGTTGAGCGCGGTCG
The DNA here is from genome assembly GCA_035995985.1 of Thermoanaerobaculia bacterium. GTDB lineage: Bacteria > Acidobacteriota > Thermoanaerobaculia > Gp7-AA8 > Gp7-AA8 > JADGNZ01. The sequence continues at coordinate 10,395 of DASYJY010000162.1, forward strand.
CGATCAGGTCGTACGCGTGCGCATCGTCCTCCACGACCAGCACGCGCTCGGCTCGTTGCTCCGAGGGCACGAGCTCCGGGATGCGGCTGACTACGGCGGCGCGCGAATGGATCGGTAGCGTGAACGAGAACGTGCTCCCCTTTCCGCGATCGCTTTCGACGCGCACCCACCCGCCCTGCAGTTGGACGAACTTCTTGACCAGCGCGAGGCCGAGGCCGGTGCCGCCGAATTCGCGGCGCGCGCTGCCATCGATCTGGCGGAACTCCTCGAAGATCACGTCGTGATTTTTCGGATCGATGCCGATGCCCCCGTCGCGCACGGAGATGGTGATGGTCTCGCCGATGTGCATCGTGCGAATCGTGATCGGCGACTCGGCAGGGGAAAACTTCATCGCGTTCGACAGCAGGTTGTAGAGGATCTGTTTGAACTTGGCGAGGTCGGTTTCGACCGCCGGAAGCGTGGAATCGGCCTCGATGACGAACGTCGGCATCTTCGTTTTCGCCATGCCGCGCATCACCGTGCAGACGCTTTCGATGACAGGCCGTACCTCGAACTTCTCCGCGTAGACCTCCATCTTGCCGGCTTCGATTTTCGAGAGGTCGAGGATGTCGTTGATGATGCCGAGGAGGTGCTGGCCGGACGTCAGGATGTGGCGGAGGAAGCTGACGTGTTTGGGATCGATCGCTCCATTGAGCCGCTCGATGAGGATTTCCGAAAAGCCGATGATCGAATTCATCGGAGTGCGCAGTTCGTGGCTCATGTTCGCCAGGAACTGGCTCTTGAGCCGGTCCGCCTCCTGAATCCGGCGGCTCGCGTCCTCGAGCTCGTTGCCGCGGCGCTGTAACTCCGCGGTAAGCCGCGTCAACTCGGCCAGCTCGCGGGCCTGCTCGCTTTCCAGCTCGCGGATCAGCAAGTGCTTCTGCTGCAGATTGGCGATGCCGGCCAGGAAAAAGAATGACGCGCCGAAGAGGAACAGCATCCGCGTTGACGCGAGGAGCATGACGCTGTTGACGAACGACGCCTGTCCCATCGCCATCAACAAGCCGATGTAGGCGACGGCGTTGGCGACGCTGACGACATACGACGCCCGCTTGCCGACGACGAAGGCCGTCGACGCCGATGTGCCGAGGTACCAGATGAACCACGGACTGGCGCTGCCTCCGGTAGCGTAAACGCCGAGCGTGACCAGGAAGACGTCGGTGCTGATCCAGATCGGATTCAGGATGCGGCGACTGACGCCGCGCCGGAGCAGCATGTAAATCGCCGTTGCGGATGTGACGGAGATGATGCCGATGGCGATGGCCAGCGGGATGTTGAGAACGAAGACCCCGAGCACGTGCGCGGCCAGCGCGGTGAGAAACGCGGCGGTGTAGACGAGCAGATGGCTCTTCTGCACTGCGAGATCGAAGCGCAGCACGCTCTCACGATCGGATGGCATTTGGGATGGAGAGAAGTGTACGCCGGAACTGTCATCCGGAGCCGCCGGAGGCGTCGTAGCCGAAGGCGGAGCGCCGCAGGACGGCGAAGGACCCCCAGCTGATAGCCGCCGCCCAACCGGGTTAGAAGGAAGGGGTCCTTCGACCGTCCTCCGCGGCTTCGCCTTCGGCTGCGTCGCTCCGGCGGCTCAGGATGACAGTGTCACCGGTCCTGCGTGAAGACGGCCGTCTTCGGGAGCGACTGCCCTAACGTGATGCCGTCGAGCGTCACGCCGAGAAACGTAATGCACATCTCATCGGTCGTCTGCTCGCCCCACGACACTGCCTTCGGAGGGTGATTTGGATTGCGCCAATTGCCTTCCGAATTGTCGTAGAACGCCTCGAGGGACAACTTCGTGTGGTACGGAATCGGTACCGGCTCACTGAAGCGGTACTGGCCCTGCCAGTTGAAATCCCAATCGTCGACGTTGATCAGGCACTTCTTCTCGCCATTGATCAGCGTCGCGCTCACGTTCATCTTCCGTCCGAGGAGGTGCATGTGCGGCGCGATGAGGTACAGGTGCGCGGGCCAGCCGACCGTGTACGTCGCGGGCACTTTGTAGTTCGCGTCGTTCGGCGGAATGGTGAAGTCCTGGTTGATCAACGGCAGGATGTAGATGAGCTGCTTCGGCTTCTTCTTCGCGTAATAGATGCCGATCTGCGTCTGGTCAGGGATGGTCTTGATTCCATGCGGGTGGTAATGGACCTGCAGCACGACGCGCGACTGCGCCGGCAGCGAGAGCGCCACATCCTCGGGGAGCACGACCGGGCGCGCGCCGGGAGCCCAGCCGCCGAGGGTCGTCGCGCCGAGACTGGACGCCGAAATCGTAAAGCCAGGACCGCCGAAGGACGTGTAGCCCGGGCCGGGATCGGCCTCATCCAGCTTCTGAGAATCGCCCGTCGTATCGATGTAGGCGATGACGTGATGCACGGTCTCGCGGTCGCCCGGCTTGATGTCGATCGCTGAGACATACATGTCGGCGGGGAGATTGGTCGGAATGGGGAAGCAGCGATACATGTCGCCGGCCACCGGCGGCTTGTATGCCTCGGCATACGACAGCACGAGATCAGGCTGCCCGAGCGCCCAGCCGCCGTCGAAGTTCAGCGGCGTCGGCAGATCGGCGATGTTTCCCTGCGGCGCGCCGTTGTCGACCCATTTGGCGATGGTGTCAATCTCGTCCTGGTTGAGGACGCGAGCGTCGGCGAAATCGCCGCAGGCGGGCGTCGCCTTCCACGGCGGCATCAGGCGCTGCTGCGTTTCAAATTTGATGGCGTCGGTATGCGGCGCGGCGTCGCCGTACGTCATCAGCGAGAACGGCGCGATGTCGCCTGGGTGATGGCAGGTCTGGCAGCGATTCTGAAAAATGCGGACGACTTCCTTGCTGAAGGTCGGCCCGCCCGTCACCTGCGGCGGCGCCGGATGCAGCACGGAGCGCTGCCGCGCGGCGACGAGCGCGAAGACGAAGGCAGACGCGAGGAGGATGCGGCGCATGTCGGGAGACGCAACATCATACGCCGCGGATCATTTCACGCTGCTCGTTTTTAGCGCGCCGGCGTCGTACGCGATCTTTCCGTCGACGAGCGTCAACACGCTCTTCGTGTCGGGAAGCGCATCGACGGGAACGCGGAAAATGTCCTGCGACAGAACGGCCAGATCCGCGAGCTTGCCGGCGGCAATCGTTCCCTTCTCATTCTCCGCAAACTCCGCAAAGGCGGCACCGCGCGTGTACGCATCGACCGCTTCTTCGCGCGTGATTCCCTCGGCTGCATTGCCCGGCTCCGTCGTGATGAGCTGGATATTCAGTCCGGGATTCATCGGGCCGTCGGAACCGATTGCGATCGGCACACCGGCCTTCAACAGCGACTTCACCGGCATGTATGGCCCCTTCGGAAACAGCGCCTTGGCGACCACGTGCGTCGGGTTGACGACGACCACCACGCCGAAGTCTTTAGCGAGCGCGATGAGATCGGGATGCAGTCCGTCGCCATGTTCGATGCGCATTCGTTTCTTCCGCCACTCCTCGGGCGGCCCGACCGCGCGCATCGCGTCGAAGACCGCGGCGGCAGTGCGGTCGCCGACCACGTGGAGCAGGGTCTGCTCTTTCGAGTCGAACGCTTCCTTCATGATCGCCTTGAGCTCGTCCGGCGCGAAGTTGAGCTTTCCGGTCTTATCGGTCGTGCCGGGATACGGCTGACGGAGGGCAGCCCCTTGCTCGACCGGCGTTCCGTCCAGTATCCACTTCGTCCCGCTGATGACTGAGAGCGGCCGTTCGCGCGATGACACCGGCAGCGTTGCGCCTTCGCTCGTGTCGCGCGCGGCAGTCTCGCTCATCGGCATGCGGATCATGCGGATGCGGATCGGCGCAGGGCCATGCCGCTCGATTTTTTCGTAGCGCGTCAGCGGGAGCATGGACATGTTCTGAATCGACGTGATGCCGAAGCCGAGGGCCTGGTCGGAGTAGGTCTTCAGCTGATCGATGGCGTCGGCGTCGGAGACGCTGTCCGCCAATCTCCGCTCCGCGTTCCAGTCGGCGTACTCAAACATCTTTCCGGTCAAATGGTGGTTTGCGTCGCGCTCGAAGGAGCCGCCCGCCGGATCGACCGCCGCATCGGAGATGCGCAGTGCGTTCATCGCGTCACTGTTCATGATCGTTCCGTGGCCGGTCCACGAAGTAAGGATGACCTTTCGGTGCGCGGCCGCTTTGTCCAACGCCTGCGCCGTTACGGCAGGATCGGCGAGCAGCTTCGGACCGGTAGTGCCGTAGATCCAGATATCACCGGGCGTCTCCTCGGCGGCGCCGGCAAGCGCCGCGCTGACCAGCGCCCACGTCGCATTCTCGTCGAGCGCCAACGTGAAGCCTTCCGGCCGCGGATCCTGATGCGTGTGCGCATCGTTGAAGCCGGGAACGACAACGCGGCCGCCGGCGTCAATGCGATTCGTCTTGTCGCCCGCCATCGCCGTGATGCTGGCGTTCGTCCCGACCGCCACGATCTTGTTGCCCTGAATGGCCACGGCCTCGGCGAACCGATGCGCGGGATCGCCGGTAAAGACTTTGGCGTGATGGATGATCAGATCGGGCGCGCTTTGGGCGAGCGCGGCGAGAGGGAGCAACGCAACAGCGATGACGAGCAGCGCACGTTTCATGATGGGCCTCCGGGCCGGCACGGTCGGCGGCGTTTGTTGCCCAAGGCTCCGCCACCACTTTCTTTCAAATAGGGTTAGATATTTTCTACGATCGCGCGGCCGAATTCGCTCGTGGAGACTTTCGTCGCCCCTTCCATCTGGCGCTCGAGGTCGTACGTAACCTTCTTCTGAGCAATCGTTTTGGCAATGGCGCGCTCGATGGCGTCGGCGGCGTCCCACCACTTCAAATGCCGCAGCATCATCACGCCCGACAGGATCAGCGAACCGGGATTGA
>DASYJY010000163.1:0-44151 GCA_035995985.1 Thermoanaerobaculia bacterium
ATCTACCGGACGTACGACCTCGGCGCGAACTCGTTCATCACCAAGCCCGTGCACTTCAACGCGCTCGTCGAAGTGATGAAAGAGATCGGCCGCTACTGGATCGAAATCGTCGAACTGCCCTCGGGAGCGCCGCACCGTTGATGGATGGTCGTGAAATCCGGGTGTTGTTGGTCGAAGACGACGAAGACGATTACGTCCTGACGCGCGATCTTCTCGCCGACAGCCGCCGCACCCGTTTTTCACTCGACTGGGTCTCGTCATACGAAGAGGCGCTTGGCGCGATCGGCGATGGTCAACATGATGTCTATCTCGTCGACTACCGCCTCGGGGAGCACGATGGACTGGAAGTGCTGCGCGAAGCGCGCGTCGGCGGATGCCTGCGTCCGATCATCCTGCTCACCGGGCAAGGCGACGGCGAAGTCGACGTCGCGGCGATGAAAGCGGGAGCTGCTGACTACCTGGTGAAGGGCCAGATCGATTCGCAGATTCTGGAGCGCTCGATCCGTTACTCGCTCGAGCAGAACCGAACCCTCGAAGCGTTACGAGAGAGTGAAGAGCGTTATGCGCTCTCCGCGCGCGGCGCGAACGACGGGCTTTGGGTCTGGGACCTCGGCGCCGGAACCGTTTACTACTCCGACCGTTGGAAAGAGATGCTCGGATTTTCGAAGGACGAGATCGGCCATTCACCCGAGGAGTGGTTTTCGCGCGTGCATCCGGATGATGTGGCCATGCTTCGTGCCGACATGGACGCGCATCGGCACGGCGCCACGGCGAGTATCGAGCACGAGCATCGCATGCGCGCGAAGAACGGCGACTACCGCTGGATGCTCGCGCGCGGTGTGGCCGTACGTGACGCTGCCGGCGACGCCACGCGCATCGCCGGATCGCAAACGGACATCACCGATCGGAAGTTCGCCATCGACCGGCTCATGCACGACGCCTTTCACGACGCGCTGACCGGCCTGCCGAACCGCGCCCTCTTCATGGACCGGCTCGAAAGCGTGATGGAGCGCGCGCGGCGCCGCGGCGGCCATCAGTTCGCCGTCCTCTTCCTCGACCTCGATCGCTTCAAAGTCGTGAACGACAGCCTCGGGCACGCGCTCGGCGACATGCTCCTCATCAGCGTCAGCGAGCGGCTGCGCGGCGTGCTCCGCGCAACCGACACCGTGGCGCGATTGGGCGGCGACGAATTCACGATCCTCCTCGAGATCAATCACCTCGCCGACGCCGTGCGCATGGCCGAGCGGATTCAGGACGAACTGCGCGTTCCGTTTCGCGTCGGCGAAAACGAGATCTTCACCACCGCCAGCATCGGCATCGCCCTCAGCGCCACGGGTTACGAGCGGCCGCACGACGTCCTGCGCGACGCCGACATCGCGATGTACCGCGCGAAGTCACGCGGCCGCGGCATTCACGAAGTCTTCGACAAGACCATGCACGAGCGCGCCGTCAAGCTGCTGATGTTCGAAACCGAGTTGCGGCACTCGATCGAACGCGGCGAATTACGCGTGTACTACCAGCCGATCGTGTCGCTCGAGTCGGGGAAGGCGATCGGATTCGAAGCGCTGCTTCGCTGGCAGCGCGGCGACGTTCTGGTGGCTGCCGACGAAATCGTTCCGATCGCCGAGGAAACGGGACTCATTCTGCCGATCGGCGAGTGGGTCCTGCGCGAATCGTTGCGGCAGCTCGCGGAGTGGCCGGAGGCGCTGCACATGCACGTCAACCTCTCCGCGAAACAGTTCCTGCAGCCGAACCTGCTCGATCAGGTCGCGGACGCGCTGGCGGAGAACGGTGTCAAGGCCGAGCGGCTGCACCTGGAGGTGACGGAGAGCGTCGTCATCGACAACCCCGAAGCCGCTGCGAAACTGCTGGAGAGCCTGCGCGCGACCGGAGTCGGCATCAGCCTCGACGACTTCGGCACCGGCTACTCGTCGCTCAGTTCACTCCGCCAGTTTCCGTTCGACACACTCAAGATCGACCGCTCGTTCATTTCGACGAATGGCGACCGTCGCAACGACGAAATCGTCCGCACGATCAGCAACCTCGCCCGCATCTTGGGCATGGACGTGACGGTGGAAGGCCTCGAATCCGCCGGCCAGGTGGAGCGCATGCGCGCCCTCGGCATCGACTACGCGCAAGGCTTCTATTTTTCGCCGCCAGTGGACGGCGCGCGGGCGCTGACCATCCTGTCATCCTGAACCGCCGGAGCCGAGGAGCGCGAAGCGCGACCGGCGGAGGACGGTGAAGGACCCCCTCAGCGCTTGCATCGCGAATTGCCGCCGCCCGACCGGGATCGAAGAAGGAGGTCCTTCGACCGTCCTGCGGCGTTCCGCGCTTCGCGCTCCAACGCCTCCGGCGGCTCAGGATGACAGTGTGTAGGCATGTCTTAAGCAATATCTCCTCTCCGTTGAACTTCAACGAAGGAGATAAAAACATGCCGAATCCGATCACGATGTTGAAGGCGGATCACGTGAAGGTGAAGGGGCTGCTGCGTCAGCTTGAAGCGACCGGTTCGCGGGCCACGAAGGAGCGCGAGCGTCTCGTGCGTGACATCGAGCGCGAGTTGAAGGTGCACTCCCAGATCGAAGAGGAGTTGTTCTATCCGACGTTCAAGAAGGTGTCGGAGAGCACGGAATCCGAGGAGCTTTTTTATGAGGCGACGGAAGAGCATCACGTCGTCGATATGGTGCTGCCGGCGCTGAAGGCGGCCAATCCGAAGTCGCACGAGTTCGAGGCCAAAGCCAAGGTGTTGAAGGACCTGCTCGAACATCACATCCGCGAGGAAGAGACGCAGATGTTCGTCCAAGCCCGCAAGCTGATGGACGACGAACAGCTTCGCGCCCTCGGCGATCTGATGCAGACGCGCAAGGAGCTGCTTCTGAAGATGTGGGACAGCCCGGTGCTGCGCCCGGTCAAGAAGATTCAGAGCGCGGTGCACAAGATGCTGCCGACGAAGGTGAAGAACATGAAAGCGGATGCGATTGCGGCGATGGTGCCGGATCGGTAGGATTTTCTCGGAGGCGCGGAAAAGAGCCGCGCCTCTTTTTTTGCAACCTAATACGAACGCCTTCGTATCAAGCCCGCAATATGCGAACGAAGGCTAACTTTGCTCCCTCCGTCCCGTCCTATGCATTCGTGAAGCGACTCTTCGCGATCCTGTTCCTTTCCATGGCTGCGCTCTCCGCCTTCGCTGCCGATCCGCCGGTGAACATGACCATCCGCCGCGCCGCCGGGCCGATCACCATCGATGGCGAGTTGTCCGATGCGGGGTGGCAGAACGCGTTGAAGTCGGAGACGTGGTACGAGACCAATCCCGGCGACAACACCGAGCCGAAGCTGAAGACTGTCGGCTACATCGCATACGACGAACATTTCTTCTACGCCGCAGTCCACTCGTTCGATACGCCGTCGGATGTCCGCGCGCAACTCGGCGATCACGACGGCATCAGCGGCAACAGCGACGACTTCGCCGGCGTCATTCTCGACACGCGCAACGACGGCAAGACGGCCATGGAGTTCTTCGTCAACGCTGCCGGAACGCAGTACGACGCCTCGCTCGACGACGCCTCCGGCAACGAGGATTCGTCGCCCGATCTTTTCTGGGATTCGGCGGTGAAGCGGACCGCGGACGGATGGGTGATGGAGCTGCGCATCCCATTTTCGTCGTTGCGCTATCAGCAGAAGAGCCCGCAGGTCTGGGGCATCATCCTCTACCGCAACATCCCGCGCGAACGGCGGTACCAGTTGTTCGATCACAAGCTGCCGCGCGGGTCCAACTGCTTCGTCTGCAACTACAACAAGGTCGGCGGATTCGAAGGGCTGCCGACCGGCGGCCACATCGTCGCGGCGCCGTACGTGACCGCGAGCGAGAACGGATCATTACGCGGCAACGGCAATAACCACCTCCTCAATCGTCCTGCGAAAGGCGACGGCGGCATCGATGTGAAGTACACGCCGAACGAGCACACCGCGCTCGACGCCACGCTCAATCCCGATTTCTCGCAGATCGAGTCCGACGTCGCGCAGATATCGACGAACCAGCGCTTCGCCATCTTCTTCCCGGAGAAGCGGCCGTTTTTTCTCGAGCGCGTCGAGCTCTTCTCGACGCCGATCCAAGCCGTTTACACGCGCACGATCACGTCGCCGCGGTGGGGCATTCGCGGATCGGGCAACAGCAATCACGACAGCTACACGATGCTTGTCGCGCAGGACCGCGGCGGTGGGTCGGTGATCATTCCCTCTGCCACCGGCTCGAGTTTCGCCAATCAGGATTTCGGAGCGACCGACGCGATCGGCCGCTGGCGTCACGATTTCGGCGGGACGTCGTTCGCCAGCTTTCTCTTCACCGACCGCGAATACGAAGGCGGCGGTCACAATCGCGTCCTCGGGCCCGACTTCCAGTGGAAGCCGACCGAGAAGGACACGTTCACGGGCCAGTTCCTGGTCAGCCAGAGCCGGACGCCCAATCGTCCCGATCTCGCCAGCGAATGGGACGGCCGCAATCTGTCATCGTATGGATCGGATCTGTGGTGGTCGCACTCGAATCCGAAACTCGATCTCTATTCGGAATTCAAGGACTACGGCGATGATTTCCGCGCCGATCAGGGATTCGTTCCGCAGGTCGGCTACCGTTCGAACTACGGCGAGGCCGGCTGGACCACGCGGCCGAAAGGCTTCTTCAACCGCATCCGCTACTTCGGCATGGCCGAATATGACTCGGAACAGAACGGCGACATGCTGTACCGCCTCCGCTCGGCCGGTTTCGGCGCGGATGGCAAGTTCCGCTCCTTCACGCGCATCCGCTTCGCGAACGAGAGTTTCCGCAACAACAACGAAGTGCTGAGCCGCAATCAGCTCGTCTACACGGTGCAGTTCGCGGTGAGCCGTCTCGTCCCGCAAGTGTCGTTCGATGGCTGGGTTGGTCAGGACATCGACTTCTTCAACAACCGCGTCGGCCACGGAGCGCGCGTGAATTTCTCGGCGTCGCTCCGTCCGACCTCGCGCCTTGCGATGTCGACGACGACAGTGCTGCAGTGGCTGAGCGAGAAAGGAGCGACGGCTGGCGTAGAAGGCCGTCTCTTCACCGCGCAGGTCGAACGTGTTCGCGCGCAATACATGTTCTCGCCGCGCATGTTCGTCCGTGCGGTCGTGCAGAACCAGCGCACGAGCTCGAATCCGCTGATCTACGGCGTCGATCTGCCGCTGCGCGACGGCAACCTGTCGTCGCAATTGCTGTTCGCGTACAAAGTGAACTGGCAGAGCGTGCTGTACGTCGGCTACGGCGACATCCGCGACGTGAACGAAGAGGTGGTAACGGTCGATCCCACCAACCCTCAGAACCGCGTCTATCGCCGCAATTTCCTGCTGTCGAACCGGCAGTTGTTTTTCAAGTTGAGTTACGCGTTCCAGAAGTAGGTTCATCCGCAGATGACGCAGATGTACACAGATGAAAAAGACCGATCGCCGCGATCATCACGTAAGGCGGAATGACCGGCACCCGGAACCGCGACTCTGCCTCGCCGCCGGCGGAGATCAGCAGAAAGTAGACGACGGTGGCGACGATCATCGCCGCCAGATCGCGATCGCGCTTCCAGAGCGCGGCCGCGCCAATGACGGCGAAGACGAATAGCGCCGCGGTGTACGCGTCCAGCGATCGGCGCACGACGTCCGTCGGAAAGCGGCTGACGATCTCCAGTCCTTCCCACCGGCTGTCGAAAACGTTGACCAGCAATCCCCGCAGCGTGAGCATCGCCGCGCCGCGCGGATGCTGCCGGAGAACGCGCCATCCGATCTCCGAGTAGTACTTTCCCCTCACCGCATCCGGCAACTCCTCGGCGTCCGCAATGTGTAGCCGCGTCTGGATTTCGTCGTCCGCACTGTCCTGCAACCCCTGCATCTCGTCCGCGAGATCGGAGTCGAAATCGCCGTCGTCCTCGATGGCCAACGCTCCCGCGGCGCGATAGGTGAGGAGGTTGATTCCGCCGATCGAGGAGATGGTGAAGACGCCGGTGTGGTGCAGATTGCGAAGTCCCCATCCCACCGGCAGCAGCAGCGCGAGCGCGACGTAAATCGCGATCGTTCGCATGCGCACGCGCCGCAGCAACAGGCACAGCGCGACCACGAGAAAGTACGCGATCGCCACCGGCCGGATCAGCACCAGCACGCCCGTCAGCAGTCCGGCCAGCGGGAGTTTGCGCGCGTAGACGACCAACGCGAAGACGATGAACAGCAGCGCCGTGAAGATCGCCTCGGTCAGGATCTTGTTCGCGTAGTGCAGCGTCGGCGTATCAATGGCGAAGAGGATGGCCGCGGCGATCGCTATGAAGCGATCGCCGAGCCGGCGAATGATGAAGAGATAGATCGCCACCGCCAGCGCCACGTTCAGCAGATGCTGCAGCACGATCACAGGCACGATCCGCAATCCGAATCCCGCCAGCAGCAGCGGATAGCCCGGCGTGCGCAGCGTCTCGATCAATCCGTTCGCGTTGACGAAGCCGAACCCGCGGAGCAGATTGCGCGCCGGCTCCAGATAGGTGAACGAGTCGGGGAAAAAGTAATCGTTGTTGGCGAGCGCGAAGTAGAGGAAGTTCGTGGCAGCGGCAATGGCGGCAACGATCGCCGTCTCCATCCATCCCGCGTCACGTTCGTAGCTGGCTCTCCAGTTCATCCGGTCTCGCAGAGCGCATCTTCGCATCCTCGGCGGTGATCACGCCCTGGCGCACCAGGCGCGCCAGCGAATCCTCGATCGAGATCATCCCCTGGCGTTTGCCGAGGGTGATTTCGGTGATCAGGTTCTCCATCTTGTCGCGGCGGATGTGATTGCGGATCGCATGATTGGCGAGCAGCACCTCCACCGCCACGGCGCGCGTGTCGCCGGACGATGCCGGGATCAGTTGCTGGACCACAATGGCGTTGAGGCTGAGCGAGAGTTGCTGCCGGATCTGCGTCTGCTGCCCGGGCGGGAAAACGTCGACGATGCGGTGGATCGCTTGCGCGACGTCGCTCGTGTGCAGCGTGGAGAGGATCAGATGTCCTGTCTCCGCTGCGGTCAATGCAGTGGCAACCGTCTCCAGATCGCGCATCTCGCCGACGAGGATCACGTCCGGATCCTGGCGCAGCGCATTGCGGAGGGCGGACGCGAATGTCGGCGCGTCGCGTCCTACCTCCACCTGCTCGATCACCGACTGCGCGTTGCGATGCTCGTACTCGATCGGATCCTCGATCGTGACGATGTGCCGCGATTCGTTGCGATTGATCATCCCGATCATCGCTGCCAAGGTGGTGGTCTTGCCTGCGCCGGTCGGGCCGCAGACGAGCACCAGTCCGCGCGACGGCTTCACCAGCTCGGAGAAAATCGGCGGCAGTCCAAGCTCCGAAATCGTCGGGACGGTCGTCGGCAACGCGCGGATGGCGGCCGCCAACGTGCCGCGCTGCCGGTGGATGTTCACGCGGAATCGCCACGCGCGCCGCTCCTCGCTCTCTGAAGGTGCGGCGAGGCGCAGCGAGAAATCGACGGCGCCGTCTTCGAACATCCGCTCGCGAACGCGCGGCGTCATGAACGTGTCGACGAGCGCGGCGACATCGTCGGCGGAAAGGGGAGCGCCGTCGCCGCGCACGAGCCGTCCGCCGACGCGGAACACCGGCGCCGATCCGGTGATGAGCAGCAGATCGCTGGCCCCGCGCCGCGCCACATCGATCAGCAGCGCCTCCAGCGGATTTCCGCTCGGCACCTGCGCCGCCGGCCAAGCCGAGCGCGTTCCCTCGACGGCCGCCTCGCGTTCATTCAGCTCGCGGACGAGTTGTTCCAGTTCCGGATCGGGGACCAGTCGCGTCATGTCCCGCAGAATACGAACGAACCATGCCAGAGGTAACGGAATGCTCTGTAGGAGGTCACCGGTTCCGATGTCCCAATGCGCAAGTTATTTGCGACGCTGATCCTCGCAGCCGCTTTCGTCGCCAACGCCGACGACACTTCCGTTCGCGCCATCCAATCGGGATGGCTTCGTAACGAAACGCCGCTCTTCGATCACGGCATCTACGGCCAGCACCAGGTCATCGCCATCCTTGATACCGGCCTCGATTGGGACAGCTGCTACTTCGCCGAACCCGACGGCTCCCCGCCGCCGATCAACACCGGCTCGCCGCAGAACGGCTTCAACTCGTCGAACGTCGACACCAGCCGCCGAAAAGTGATCGCCTACGATTTTCTCTACTCGTGCGACCAGTTCCCCTTTGCGTCCGGATGCGATGATCCGAAGAACGTTCACGACTACGACAACGCGCTGCACGGAACGATCGCCGCTGCGGTCGCGGCCGGCGATCAGGGATCGCCGTTCGATCCCGCCAGAGGGATCGCGCCGGGTGCAAAACTCATCATCCAGGACGGCGGCTTCATCGGCGGCGATAACTGCAGCCAGCGTCCCGGCTTCGGCTGCCCGGTGCAGATGATGCCGATTCTCGAGCAGGCTTACAAACAAGGCGCGCGCATCCATTCGAATTCATGGGGCGACCGGCAATCCACGCCGTCGTTCCTCCCCTCGCCGACCGGCAACTACTCCGCTGCCGCCCGCGACGTCGATGCCTTCGTCTACACGCATCCCGACATGCTGCTCCTCTTCGACACCGGCAATGCCGCGGCGAACACGCCGCCGCCGCCCAGCTCCGTCCCTGCGCCCGGCTGCGCGAAGAACGGCATCCAGGTCGGCGGCACCCGCTATATGAATCAGCATCCGTTCGACGACGTCGTGACGCCGTTCTCGTACGTCGGTCCGACGCGCGACGGCCGCATCAAACCCGATCTCGTGGCGTCGTCGCTCGTACTCACCGGCAACAGCGACGGCGATGTGTCGACAAACGCATGCCCGCAGACGCGGCAGTCGGGAACGTCGTGGTCGGCGCCTACGGTAGCGGGCGCGGCGGCGCTCGTGCGGCAGTACTACACGGACGGTTTCTATCCGACCGGAGTGGCCACGCCGTCGCACGCGTTCGTCCCCAGCGCGGCGCTGCTGAAAGCGACGCTGATCGCCGCCGCGCGCTCCGTTCCCAACGATTGGATTTACGGTCAGGGCTTGTCGCCCGCGCAACCCGCGCCGACGTTCGAGCAGGGTTTCGGATTTCCCGTCCTCGACGACGCGCTCTATTTTCCCGGCGATCAGTCGCGTACACGCATCGCCGACGTCCCTCTTTCGCAAGGCCTCGCACAGAACGACACCGCGACGCTGCGGCTGAACGTCAAATCCGGCACGCCGCTGAAGGTGGCGCTGGTCTGGACCGATCCCGCCGGCGTCGTGCGCGGCGTTTCCGACTCGACTCCGGAGCTCGTCAACGATCTCGATCTCCGCGTCACCGACGCATTCGGCACCGCCCACCTCGGCAACGACTCGCTCCACCCCGGCCAGCCCGATCGGCTCAACAACGTGGAAGTGGTTTCGATGGAGACGGCACCCGCCGGTCTGTACACGATCTCCGTCACCGCCTCGTACATTGATAGCGGCCCGCGCCAGAGCTACGCGCTCGTCATCACCGGCGATCTCGGGGATACGATTCCATTGATGCCGAATCCGACGGCACGCACACGCGCCGCGCGGCATTGATGCCTTAGAATCGCGCGCCATGCTTTCCCGCGAATATCTCCGTGAACACGCCGATGCCTACCGCGCCGCGCTGAAGAATCGCGGCGCGAATGTCGATCTCGATCGCTTCCTCGCGCTCGAAGCGGATCGCCGCCGCGTCATAGCCGAAGTGGAAGCGCTCAAAGCGAAACGCAACGCCGCGTCGATGGAGATCGCCAATCTCAAGAAGAACAAGCAGGACGCCAGCGCGCAGATCGACGCCACCAAAGGCCTCGGCGACGAGATCAAGTCGCTCGACGAGAAACTCGCTGCGATCGAAACCGATCTTCGCAACGTCGAGCTGTACTTCCCTAACGTTCCGCACGAATCCGTTCCCATCGGCCCCGACGAGACGCACAACCGCGTCGAACGCACGTGGGGTGAGAAGCCGTCCTTCAACTTCATACCGAAATCGCATTGGGACATCGGCGAAGCGCTCGGTATCCTCGACTTCGATCGCGCTACGAAAATCACCGGCGCCCGTTTCTCGATCCTCTCCGGCGCCGGTGCGAAGCTGAATCGCGCGCTGATGAACTTCATGCTTGACGTCCACGAGCAGCAGGGCTACACGGAAGTCGTTCCCCCCTTCATGGTCAACGCCGACTCGCTCCTCGGCACGGGCCAGCTGCCGAAATTCGAAGAGGATCTTTTCAAACTCACAGACCGCGACTACTACCTCATTCCGACCGCCGAGGTCCCGGTGACGAACATGCATCGGAGCGAGACGCTGGATGCGGCGCAGTTGCCGCTGGCGTACACCGCCTACTCACCGTGCTTCCGCAGCGAGGCCGGCTCGTACGGCAAAGACACGCGCGGTCTGATTCGTCAGCACCAGTTCGAGAAGGTCGAGATCGTGAAGTTCACGACGCCGGAGACGTCGTGGGCCGAGCACGAGAGACTGACCGCTGATGCCGAAGCCGTGCTGCAGGCGCTCGGCCTGCACTATCGGGTGATGACGCTGTCCAGCGGCGACATGGGATTTTCGGCTGCGAAAACGTACGACATCGAAGTGTGGCTGCCGGGCCAGGAGACCTACCGCGAGATCAGCTCCTGCTCGAACTTCAGCGACTTCCAGGCGCGCCGCGCGAACATCCGCTACCGGACGGCGGAGAAGAAGAGCGGCTTCGTGCACACGCTGAATGGATCGGGTCTGCCTTTGGGTCGGACGCTGGTGGCGATCCTCGAGAATTATCAGAACGAGGATGGCTCGGTGCGGGTACCTGCGGCGTTAAGCACCTACATGAAGGGCCTGAAGGTCATCAGCACGTAAATCCGGAAACGCAACAGGGAAAATGCCGAGATGTGGATCTGGTTCTTGTTCATTTCCTACGCGATCAGCGTACTGACGCTCTCGCATATTCAGATCCGGGGGAAAGGACGCGCCGGCAGCTGGAGATCGTTCAATAAGCAGCCATTCATCGAAACCTATTGGCGGCAACTGTCGGCGGTTGAACGAATATTGCTGTGGACAGGCATGGCTGCTTTCGTAATCACATTCGTAATCTCAGCCGGTGCGCATCGTTGGGGGCAAGTGAACGGCTAGAATCGCGCGCATGACACGATTCGCTGTCGCGCTCCTTCTGCTCGCCGCCTGCACGACGACAACGCCTCCGCCACCCAAGCCGGCGATCGTCGAAAAGTCGCCGATGGAGACGAAGACAGCCCACCTCCAGAAGTTTGACGGCTACATCCCGCTCTACTGGGACGCGGAGAACGGTAAGCTGCTGATGCAAATCTCGCGGTTCGGCGAAGAGCTGCTGTATCAGCCGTCGCTGCCGGCCGGCGTTGGCTCCAACCCGATCGGACTCGATCGCGGGCTGATGGGCCAGACCCAGCTCGTGACGTTCGAGCGCGTCGGACCGAAGGTGCTGATGACGGCGACGAACTATCGGTTTCGTGCGATCAGCAATGACGAAGCGGAGCGGCGCGCGGTGGCCGATTCGTTCGCGCGGTCGGTGATGTGGTCATTCAAAGTCGAAGCGACCGACGCGACTTCTGTCCTCGTCGATGCAACGGATTTCTTTCTGAGCGACCAGCAGGGGATCACGCGCACGCTGCGGCAGACGCAGCAGGGGAGTTATTCACTCGACCGCAACCGCAGCGCGATTTACCTGCCGCGGACGAAAGTGTTTCCGCGCAATTCCGAGATCGAGGCGGTGCTCACGTTTCAAGCCTCCGATCGGCCCGGACCATTCGTCAGCGGCGTCACGCCGATTGCGGACAGCGTCACCGTGCGCGCGCATCACTCGTTCGTGCAACTGCCGCCGCCGGGCTACACGCCGCGCCGCGCCGATCCGCGTGTCGGCGTTTTCAGCGTCGACTTTTTCGATTACGCCAGCCCGTTCACCGGACCGATTCAGAAGCAGTGGATCGCGCGCCATCGGTTGATCAAGAAGGAGCCGAGTGCGGCGATCTCCGAGTCGGTCGAACCGATCGTCTACTACGTCGACGCGGGCGCGCCGGAACCGATTCGCAGTGCCTTGATCGAAGGGACGTCGTGGTGGAGTCAGGCCTTCGAAGCGGCCGGATTCCGCAACGCCTTTCAGGTGAAGGTGCTGCCGGCGGACGCCGATCCGATGGACCTTCGCTACAACATGATCAACTGGGTTCATCGCGCGCAGCGCGGCTGGTCGTACGGCGCGGCGGTCATCGATCCGAGAACGGGCGAGATCATCAAGGGAAACGTCACGCTCGGATCGCTGCGCATTCGGCAGGACGTGATGATCGCCGAAGGATTGATACCGCAGTTCGATGAGCTGCACGATCAGGCGCTGTCGTCGCTCGATCCCGCCACGTCGCCGTCGATGATGGCGCTGGCGCGCATCCGCCAGCTCGCGGCGCACGAGACCGGCCACACGCTGGGGCTCGATCACAACATGGCCGCGTCGACTAACGGCCGCGCGTCGGTGATGGACTATCCGTCGCCATACGTGAAGATCACTGATGGCAAGCTCGATCTGTCGGATGCGTATGCGACCGGGATCGGTTCGTACGACAAGTGGGTGATCCGCTACGCGTACGCGCAGTTTCCAGCCGCGAATGAAGAGAAAGAGCTCGACCGCATCGTGCGCGAGGCGCCGCTCTTCATCACCGATCCCGAATCGCGCCCGGTCAGCGCCGCGCATCCGTCCGCGTCGGTGTGGGACGCGCCGGGCAACAACATCGACATGCTGCGCCACGAGATCGAAGTGCGCCGCATCGCGCTCTCGCAGTTCGGACTGCGCAACATTCCGATGGGGACGCCGCTGGCGCAACTCGAAGAGATGCTCGTTCCGCTCTACCTGCATCATCGCTATCAATTGGAAGCGGCTGCGAAGTCGATCGGCGGACTCGATTACACGTACAGCGTGAAAGAGGAAGGCGGACTCGTTCCGACACCGACGCGGCGCATCGTTCCGGCGGCGTCTCAGCGTGACGCGCTGAACGTGGTGCTCTCGACGCTCGATCCGTCGTTCCTCGAAGTCCCGCCGCGGATCGTGGCGCTGATCCCGCCGCGTGGCAATGTCGACGTCACCAGCAACACGGAGCTGTTCGAACATCGCACCACGCCCGCGTTCGATCCGGTCAACGCGGCGATGTCGTCGGCCGACATCACGCTCGCGGCGCTCTTCGACGCGCGACGAGCAGCGCGGCTGGCGCAGTTTCATGCCGAGGATTCGGCCAATCCATCGTTCAACGAAGTCGTCAACGATGTTCTCGAGGTTGTCACGAAACGCGAGACCGGCTACCGCGGCGCGATCACGCGCGGATCGGCGCGGCTAGCTGCGACGCGCCTGATGGACCTCGCCGAGAACCGCGACGTCGACCCGCAGGTACGCGCCGAAGCGAGCGAAGGACTGCGCCGCTTCATCGTCCGCCTTGCCGACGCCAACATTCGCGACAACGCCGAACTCGCGCATCGCCACGCCTTGCGCGACGACATCAACCGCTTCCTCGAGCGTCCCGATCAGCCGCGCACGCAGCCGAAGCTTCCGGAAGTTCCACCAGGGCCTCCGATCGGTGGGGATTGATCTGTGTTCATCTGCGACATCTGCGGATAATCGACTCTCCCCCTTGTAGACCTGCCTCCCATTCGCGTCTTTCGCGTCCGCAAAAAAGAGTGCAGGATTCCGCACCTTTGAGGTGCGGTCAGCGCTCCTCTTCTTCCAGATCGAACAGGTCGTTGGCCCGGACCGGCTCATGCGCCAGACGCCGTACGGCCGCGATGATCGCGGCGATGCAGCGGCGTGTCGGTTCCATGCGTCCCATTCGGATCCGCAAGAGGTGCTGACGGCTATACCCCGATTCGCGTGCGAGGTGCGCCGGTTTGATCCCGCGGCTTTTCAGGTACTGCTCGAGTCGTGTCGGCATGTGCAATATAGTGCATCTTATGCCGATGAAGGATAGGTGTCAATGCGCACGGGCATACGAGGGGAGTTAAATACGGTCAGTTTTGGTAGCGGAAGCGCAAAATCCTGCCTTCGTGCCTTCGTTCCTCACAATCATCACCCCATGTTCCTTTTTCCTGCTCCAACTATTTTTGATCTACCAGGGGTGGAAATCCTCGCATTCGTCACCCCTTATGCGAGTCTGTGTCGGCAGCGCGGTTTCGCACCCGCCCTGGCCGGCAGTTCGGAGGCGTGCAAACCTCCGCGGTCATGGGCGGTGGCAACCGTCGTTGGTTGCTTAGATTGCCGGATGCTAGTAACTTATACGTTACTAAATCGCCCATGCTCGGAGAAACCGTACGATCCACCCGCATCAAACGCGGCTTCACGCAAGCCCGCCTGGCGCGCCTTGCCGGCGTGAGCCGCCGCCATCTGGCTGCCCTCGAAAAGGGCGCGAATGTTTCCATCAACGTCCTCCAGAAAGTCGCCTCCGTCCTCGATCTCTCCGAAATCAACCTCGGCGAACTGATCGTTCAAACGCCGAAGTCCGACTCCAGCGTGGTGAACATGTCCATCCTCGCCGACACGATCCGCGAGGCGCACGCCGGAGCCTTCCACGCGCAGTCGCTCCTCGCGCGCGCCGAGACTCTCCTCGATCACGGCAACGGATCGCCGTCGAATGGCGAAGGAGTGATCGCGCACTTTCCGAAGATGCCGCCGCAACTCCTCGACATACGCCGGCGCCGCGTGAACACCGGCTCGGTCGCGGACAAGTCTGCGACGAACGGCGTCCCGATCGCCGGCGAGATCCGCCAGGGCGAAGCAGTGCTCGAGCTCTCCGGCGAAACCGCATACCTTCCTGCGTCTGTCCTCGAAAAGGGCGAAGTCGTCTTTCGCGCCCGAGGGGACAAGATGAAGGATCAGGGCATCGAGGATGGCGATCTGCTCATCGTCGAATTGCGCCAGACCGGCCGCGCCGCCACGGGCGAGCTAGTGATCGGAAAAGTCGGCGAGCTTCTCTACGTCGGACACTGGTGGCAGAAGCACGGCCACAAAGCGATCATGAGCGATGGCCCCGCCGAGCTGACTACCGGCGGCACGTCGAAGCGGACGTTGAAAGTGCTCGCGGCCATCAACGCGATCATCCGCCCGACCGCGAAGTAAGTCACGCGCAGACGCGGGGACGCGGAGAAGAGCGCCGCGCGGACAGCCGCCCCACTTGGCACCATTCGTTCACGTGACGTTCGCCGCGCCTTTCACTACGATCTCGCCGCAAACTTTGGACCCCATTGGAGGAGAGAATATGCGCCGTACGTTCATCGCAGCGGTCATCGCCCTGACCGCACTTGCAATCGGATGCGGATCGTCACACACCGCGACTCCATCGACAGCCGCCGCGCCTGCGCCGGCGTTTTTTGCGCCGCACGGCTTCGATCTCGCAGCAATGGATACGAGCGTCAAAGCCTGCGACGACTTTTATCGGTTCGCGGTCGGCAAGTGGCGTGAGACACATCCGCTGCCGGCGCAGTACTCGCGTTACGGCCGTTTCGAAGAGCTGGCCGAGCGCAATCGCGAAGTCCTCCGCAAAATCCTGGAGGAGGACGCCGCCATGACCAACGCCGCTCCGGGAAGTCCGGAGCAGAAGGTCGGCGACTTCTACGCCGCCTGCATGAACGAGCCGGCGGTCGAAGCGGCCGGCATTTCGCCCATCCAGCCGGAGCTCGATCGCATCAACGCCGTCAGCGATCGCGCGTCGCTGCTCGCCGAGCTGAATCATCTGCACACCGCCGGTTATGCGCCGCTCTTTCGCGTCGGCGGACAGAACGATCAGAAGAACAGCAAGATGATCATTGCCTCGCTCGGCACGGGCGCGCTCGGGCTGCCCGATCGCGACTACTACCTGCGCGACGACGATCGATTCAAGACCATTCGCAGCCAGTACGTGAATCACATCAGCCTGATGCTGCTCCTGGCGGGAGAAGCTCCGCTACAGACCAGCTCCGACGCCCAACGCATCCTCGATCTCGAAACGAAGCTTGCCGCGGCGCAGCTGAGCCGCGTCGATGCGCGTGTTCCCGAAAACACGTATCACCCGACCGCCGTGACCGCACTGGCCTCGATGGCGCCCGCCGTCGATTGGCCCACTTACCTTCAAAACCTTGGCGTCAGCACGACGACGCTCAACGTGTCGCAGCCGAAGTACATCCAGACCGTCAGTCAGCTCCTCACGGATGTTCCGCTCGAAGATTGGAAAGCGCTGCTGCGCTGGCAGGTCGTCGACGCCGCGGCGCCGACGCTGTCACACGGGTTTGTGGACGAGGATTTCAACTTCAGCGGCCGAACGCTGTCGGGGACGAAGGAGCAGCAGGAGCGTTGGAAGCGCTGCGTTCGTTCCGCCGACGCGAGCATCGGGCAGCTGCTCGGGCAGGAGTACGTCCGCCGCAACTTCACGCCGGAAGCGAAGGCGAAAATGAGCGCGCTGATCGATAACCTCGTCGGCGCGCTGCGCGAAGACATCCCGACGCTTTCGTGGATGGGTCCGGAGACGAAGGCGAATGCGCTGACGAAGTTGAACGCGTTCCAGCGCCGCATCGGCTACCCCGATAAATGGCGCGACTACTCCGCGCTCAAGATCAGCCGCACGTCGTACGCCGCGAACATCCAGGCCGCGCGCGCGTGGGCGTATCACCACAACATCGAGCGCATCGGACATGCCGACGATCCGAACGAGTGGGGCGGTTTCACGCCGCCGACCGTCAACGCCAGCTACAGCCCGCCGCAGAACAACATCACGTTTCCCGCCGGCATCCTGCAGCCGCCGTTCTTCGATCCGAATGCAGATGACGCGTACAACTACGGCGGCATCGGTACGGTCATCGGCCACGAGATGACGCATGGCTTCGACGATCAGGGCGCGAAGTACGACGCGCAGGGCAATCTGCGCAATTGGTTTACCCCCGAGGATCTGAAGGCGTTCCAGGCGCGCACGGATTGCGTGGCGAATGAGTACGACGAGTTCAATGTCGCAGAGGGCATCAACACTAAGGGCAAGCTCGTGAACGGTGAAGCGGTGGCGGACCTCGGCGGCGCGACGATCGCGTTGCGCGCGTACGAGAAGTCGCTGGAAGGGAAGCAGCGTCAGACGATCGACGGCTTCACCCCCGAGCAGCGCTTCTTCCTCGGATTCGCGCAGGTGTGGGGCGAGAACATGTCGCCGCAGGAAGCGACCCGCCGCGCGCTGACGGACCCGCACGCGCAAGGCCCGTTCCGCGTGAACGGGACGGTGCAGAACATGCCCGAGTTCTGGAAGGCCTACAACTGCACCGACAGCGACAAGATGGTCCGCGACGCCGCGAAGCGGTGTTCGATCTGGTGATTTGATTTCGTAGCGACGTTAAACGAACGGCGGCTTCGGCCGCCGTTTTTGTTTTTGCGGCGACGAACTCATCGCAGTGATTCAACCGCCGCGCGAATGTCCTCTATGCACATCTCCACCCGATCGCGATGCGTGCGATGCGACACCACGCAGATGCGGATGACGAACTTGCCGTCGACGGTCGCGCCGGTCAGCATCACCCGCTGCCGCGCGTTGATGCGCGCGGTCAGTTCGTGATTGAGCGCGCCGGGATCGGTGCCCGGCTTCAACAGGCGGAATCCGATGATGGAAAGCTGCGGCTCGGCCACGACTTCGATGCCATCGATTTTGTGGAGCTCAGACGCCGCCCATGACGCGAGATCGAGCTTCTCCTCCAACTGCCTACGAAACGGTTCGATGCCGAAGAGTTTGAGAGGCAGCCAGACGCGCAATCCGCGGAAGTCGCGCGAGAGCTCGGGGGAGATTTCGCAGAAGTCGATCAACTCCGCCGCTTCCTGAAACTGCGGCAGGTAATCGGCGTGCGAACCGTAGGCGCGGCGGAGAACGGAGGCATCGCGCACCACCAGCGCGCCGGTGCCGAAGGGGAGGAAGAGCGTTTTGTGGGGATCGAGGATGATCGAATCGGCCTCGGTGATGCCGCGCATCGCCTCGCGTCCGCGCTTGGTGAGCATGAAGAACGCGCCGTATGCGCCATCGACGTGAAACCAGAGCGACTCGGAACGTGCCAGTTGTCCGAGCGCCGACAGATCATCGACCGCGCCGGTCGGCGTCGTTCCCGCGCTGCCGCAGAGCATGAACGGCGTGAAGCCGTTGGCGCGATCGCGCGCGATCACATCGGCCATGAGGTCGACGCGCACGCGAAACATCGCGTCGCTCGGAATCTCGCGAATGTTCGCGGCGGGAAATCCGGCCAGCAGCGCAGCCTTCTGAAACGCGTGGTGGGTCTGGTCGCCGCAATACAGCGTCGCGCGCGAAAAATCGTCGCCTAGGATCGTGAGGCGCGCGGCGATGATCGCGGTGAGGTTCGCCAGCGAGCCGCCGCTGGTCAACACGCCGCCGCTGCCGGCGCCGTATCCGACGATCCCGCAGAACCAGCGCACCACGTTCGCTTCGAGTTGCACGAGCAGCGGCGCCGGCGCGAAGACGCCGACGTAGCGGTTCACAGCGTCGGCGATGAGGTCTGCGACCGCCGCGTGGAAAATGCCGCCGCCCGGAATGTAGGCGAGGTAGCCCGGTCCGGCCGCGTTGAAGGAACGCGGGATGGCTTCATCGAACAGAAAATCGAGAAGCTGTTCGTAGGCGACGCCACGCTCCGGCAGCGGCTCGATCAACGTTCGCGCGATTTCCGCAGCGCCATCCACATTCGACGCGGGCTGCGACGGCAACGATTCGATGTGCGCGACGATGCGCTGCATCGCCTCATCGACGAGGCGACGCATCTCGGAAGCATGGGGTTCAAGAGGGTAGGGTGCGTTCATCGGACGCGCATTATGCGATTGCCCGCGATTCGTCCTCGACGAAACGAAATGGTGACGAGCGTGACGGCGCTCACTTTCACAAGATTCACCATGTAGAATCTTCTATCGCCACGGAGGATTCGATATGCGCCTGCGGTTTCTTACTCTTACTGCTCTTCTTCTCATCACCACCGCCGCCTCGGCGAAGGAAGTCTGGCTCAGCATCGGCGGCACGACCGCCGGCGGCACCTTCCGCACCGACGCGCGCATCTTCAATCCGTCGACGACCAAAGACATCCAGATCCAGGCGTACTACCTGCCGGTCGGCAATGTCGACAACTCTGCGGTGCAGCCGCTGGCGCCGATCACGGTGCTCAAGCGCCAGCAGGTCGTCTACAACGACGTCGTCTCGTCGCTGTTTCATGCCGGCGGACTCGGTGCGATCCGCCTCAAGTCCGACGACGACTTCGTGGCCACGCAGCGCATCTATGCCGTCTCCAGCTCCGGCACGCTCGGGCAGTTCGTGGCAGGCGTTGATGCGTCGAGTGCCAAAGCCAAGGGCGTGATCATCCAATTGCAGGCCGGCGGCACGTTCCGCACGAATGTCGGCGCAGCGAATCCGAACTCCAGCGTCGCGAACGTGACCTTCCATCTTTACGACAAGAACAACGCCGTCGTCGGCACCGCGAAGACGATCGTGATGCAGCCGTACGGTGTCATCGCGCCCGGCGGTCTTGCCGGCTACGCCGACGCCGTGCCGGGCACCGCGGACCTGACCGATGCGTGGCTTTCCTACTCTTCCGATCAGCCCATCGTCGCGTATGGATCCGTCATCGACAACGGCACCACCGATCCAACCTACATTCCTGCGGCCGAGGACACTGGCGTCGCAGTCGTACCACCGACGGGCAACGTCTTCAACGTAACCACCCGGTCGTCGTCGATCGCGATTTCTCCCGCGATCACGCAGGGTTTGCTGCAGCCGGGCGTCAAAGTCACCTTCCGGTTCAGCGGTCACGACACCACGCACGGTTTCCGGCTCGTCGATGCCGATGGTGCAGTCGTCGTCGACGTCACCGTACCTCCTGACGCGGCCGTCTTCGAGCGAACGGTCACGCTGGGCGCCGAGGGAACGTATCAGTACTACTGCACGATCACCACGTGTAGTACCGGCCATCTCAGCATGCAGGGCACCTTCCCGGTCGGGACTCCAGGCTACGATCCGGGCCCGAAATATTGATGGGATGACGCGTCAGAATCGGCGCGCGATGCCGAGCACCAGCCCGGCATCCGCGCTGTTCTGATACGTGATGAGGTTCTCGACGATGCCGCCGTACGCGGTGAGTCCCGAGCCGAACGCGTGTTGCAGACCCGTCGTCAATTGATACGACCGGCGCGTCAACTCCGGCGCGCCGATTCCTCGGAACGGGCTCTGCGAAACGGTCAGCTGCACGGTGGCCGACGTGCGCGACGCAAGCAGGCGCGAGACGCCGATGGAGTCGGTGATGACGATCTGCGACTGCAGGTCCATCGGCTTGTTGTGGCCGAGGAAGAGCAGGCCTGCGGAGGCGTTGATGCGCGTGTTGCCGAAGTCGCGCGTGGCCAGGAGCTGCAGGCCGCCGTCGATTGATCCGGAGCCGTCGAGCGTCTGCGCGTTGCCGGTCGGGAGCTCGATGGCCGCCTGTGCGGAGATGGCCAGATTGCGATCTTCGAGCGCCGGCAGCTCGTACTTCGCGGAGATCGCCACATCCCCGAGATGGCTGTGTGCCGGGCGCTCACGAAGGTATGTGTTGCCGTCGGTGCGGATGAAGACCGTCTCGTGATTGCGCTGCACAGCGACGCGCTGGTTGTCGCCGAGGTTCAGCGCGGCGTGGAAGTGCTCGATGAAACTGTCGGACGAACCTCCGCCGACGTAGGCGAACGGCACCGAGATTCCGATTTCGAGGTTCCGGCCGAACCCGCGGTGCGCATTGATAGTGGTGCGATGCGTTTCACCGTCGACAAGAAAGATCGTCGTCCCCGGATCCATGCGAATGATGCCGAGGGTCTGGTCGCCGGTGCGCCGGTCGGTGTCGCCCTCGATGTTGTGGCTGATCCAGCGCGACTTCGCGAACGTGTTCGAGTCGGCGGTGTGGACGTCGATGAGCCACGCGTCGTCATCGAGCACGCGCGCGCCTTCCGGCTCGAAGAAGAAGAAACCGTTGTTGAGAAGGTATTGATCGCGGACGGGAAGTGGGCTGAGTAGCGCATCGTGCTCCTGCGCGAGCGCGGGAAGCGCAATCAACAGCGCTGCAATCAAGCACCTGATCATATTGGCCGCCGGAAAGTAAAACGATGCTGCCGGAGGTGCGGATTTGTCCAGAGGTTTCTTGTGTGGCACAGACACTCTTGTCTGTGCACCTTCGGTACACTCGCCGGCCATGTTCCCCATAAGCCGAGGATTCCTCGCCGCCCTCGGCGGGATCGCGATGACGCTGCTGGCTTGGTTCGGATCGTGGGCGTGGCCGGGATGGCCGGCCAGTTTCGCCATCGATCTGCTCGGGTTCGCCGACTTCGCGGAGTTTCCGCGCCTGGCGAAATCCGCCGTGGTCGTCCTGCTCATCATTATTAATGTGGGAACGTGGGCAGCGGTCATTCGCGCGGCGATGCTGCTCGTGCGCAAATCCAGTTCGCCGACTCCTCCGTAAGTTGCGCGGAGGACGTAATCATGGCGACTGTGATGTCGATGCATTGGCCCGAGGTCACGAAGGAGCAGTACGAGCAGGTGCGGCTGTCGGTGAATTGGGAAGGCAATACGCCGGACGGCGTGAAGTTTCACACCGCGTGGCTAGGCAGCGACGGATTTCACGTGCTCGACCTGTGGGATTCGCGGGAGAAGTTCGACACGTTCGTGCAGAACCGCCTTGCGGCTGGAGTGGCAGCGGCGGGCATCAACAGCCAGCCGAAGGTGGAGTTCGCGGACACCCTTTCGATCTTCGCGCCGAACGTCTAACGCTTGAAGTCGTTGACGATCGCGTCCCACTCGCCGCGTTCGCGCAGCAGGCGCTCGATCAACTCGCGGAAGGCCGCGCGGCCGCCGCGAGCATCGAGCTTCCACGTCGCCGCCGCATGTACTTCAGTCGCAGCGTCGGAAGGCGCGGCAGAGATGCCGGCGCGCACCATCGGTGCGAGGTCGGGGAGATCGTCGCCGATGTACAGGACTTCGGGAAAACTGACGCCGAGCGTCGCCAGGATCGACTCGCACGTGGTGAGTTTGTTCGCGGCACCCTGATGCAGCTCCACAATCCCCAGCTCTTTCGCGCGGCGCACCAACGCGGGCGAGCTGCGCGACGTCAGCAGCACGATCATGATTCCGACGCGCTGCGCGAGCTTTGCGCCGAGGCCGTCGCGGACGTTGAACTCCTTCACCTCGGAGCGGTCGCCGGCATAGATGATCTTGCCGTCCGTCCAGACGCCGTCGACGTCGGAAACGATGACGCGAATGTCGCGCGCGGTGGTCATTCACCGGGAGGATAGCAGCCGTCCCATAGAATCCACCGCGTGGAACTCCCTGAACAGCGCGTCATGCGCGGCCGCGTCATGGACCGCATCCGCCGCGCGAACATTCCGGAGCATCGCGCGCGCCGCGGCCGCATCCTCTACCGCACCCTCCGCGTTATCAGCGCGGTGGTGCGCCGCCTTCCGCTCAGTTTCGCGCGCGGCGTCGGCATCGTCCTCGGCCATCTCGGATGGCACGTGCTTCGTCACGATCGCCGCCGCGCGCTCGCGAACATCGGCGCAGCCTTCCCCGATTGGACACCGCGGAAGCGCCGGACGACGATCCGCAAGATGTTCCATCACCTCGGCATGACGCTGACCGAGGTGCTCTGGCTTCCGAATCTCGACGCGGAGACGTGCGCGCGCACGACGACGTTCGAAGGATTGGAAAATCTGCGGCCGGGTGAAGGGATGATCGGCATCACTGGCCACTGCGGAAACTGGGAGTGGATCGCGCACGCCATCGCGCTGCGGACGCCCGTGACGGTGCTGCATCGCGGCCGCGACGAGCCGAAGATGAATCTCTTCATCACCGACCTGCGCGCGAAGGTGGGCATCAACACGATCGATCGCGGCTCCACCGCCGCCGCCCGCGAGATGATCCGCGCCATCCGCAACGGCAGCATCCTCGCCTTTCTCATCGATCAGAACATCCGTGCCGAAAGCATCAAGGTGCCGTTCTTCGGACGGCCGGCGCTGACGGCGATCGGGCCTGCTCGCTTAGCCGTGCGCATGGGCGTGCCGATCACGCGCATGTTCGGCGAGCGCAGAAACGGCAAACTGCACATTCGCATCCTCGAGCCGATCATGGTGAAGGAGACGGACGATCCCGTCGCGCTGACCGCAAGCCTCACCGCCGACATCGAAGCGCAAATCCGCCGCGTGCCGGAACAGTGGGTCTGGATGCACGATCGCTATCGCGAGCGGCCGAAGTGGGAAGTGAAAATCTAAGAGTGAAGAGTGAAGAGTGAAAGAAGTTGTGAGCTTCTTTCACTCTTCACCCTTCACTCTTCTTCAGATCACGATCGTTTCGTGGATCGGCTTGTTCTCCCAGAAGCGGCGGATCGAGAGTGGCGTGATGTCGAGGGTGCGGTACTCGCCATAGTGAAGCAGTTCGGCGAGCGCGAGGCCAGCGGCGGGCGACTCCATCGCGCCGTGGCCGGAGAAGCCGGTTGCGAAAATCAGGTTGCTCACGTGCGGGTGCTCGCCGAGGACGGCGTTGTGGTCGACGGCGTTCGTGTCGTAGAGGCCGCCCCACATCGACTGCAGGCGACAGCGCTCCATGCCGGGGATGCGCTCCTGCATGTAGTAGTTGATCTGCTCTTCGTAGTACTTCGCGTCCGCCGTCGTATCGAAGCCGGCCGGCGTATCGGGATCCGCGCGACCGATCATCAGATTCGGTCCCTCGGGACGGAAGTAGACGCCGTTGTCGATGATGGTCATTGGAATGTGTTCGAAGCCGTCGATGGGCGGCATGTTGGTGATGAAGAGCATGCGATTGAGCGGGATCACCGGCGGCAGATCGTCGCCGGCGAGTCCGGAGAGCTCGAGCAGCTGATTGGTCCACGCGCCGGCAGCGACGACGATCTTGTCGCTTTCGATGAACGAGCCGTTCGCCATCTCCACGCCGCGATACTTCCCATCGACGATGCGCAGCTTCTTCACCGTCGCGTTCAGCCGCAGCTCCGCGCGGCCGTCGAATCCTTCCATGCCGCGCTCGAAGTAGCCCTGCGCCGCCGCGGACGGATCGAAGCTGCCGCACTCCGGTCCGAACACGCCTCCCGCGATCGGTTTCATCTGTAGGATTTCATTGACCTCGGCATCGATGTGATCGATGCCCGCGCGCAGCCCGGGAACTTTCGCTTCGACTCCGGCGGCGTCGAGGAACTCGATCTTCACGCCGTTGTTCTCCCATTCCGCGCCGTACGCTTTCGCGCTTTCGAAATTCTCTTCGTACTGGCAGAAAAGATAGCCGCGCTGATCGAAGCCGATTGGGAAGCGGAGCTCGTCCTGAAACGCCGCGAGCTTTTTGATTGAGTAGCTGGTCAGCCGCATGTTGATCGGCGTCGTCCAGATGTTGCGAAAGCCGCCGGCGGAGAGGGCCGTGGAACCTTTCGACAGCGCATCCTCACGCTCCAGCACGAGCACGCGGCCGGGATAGCCGAGCTGCGCGAGGTGATACAGCACGCTCCCGCCGATGATGCCGCCGCCGATGATGATCAGGTCGTAATCGGGCATTTGCGTACTCTATCCCGCGGTGCTTTTGACTTCATCCTGCGGCAACGCGCGCAGGATCTCCGGTCAGGTCAAGTGAAGTGTTCTTCATGCCGTGCTGCGACAGGATGCGGAGCGAATTCATTGTTCAATCGCTCACGGACCCGCGGCGCCACCGGAGATCCTGCGCGCTCCGCCGCAGGATGGGGGGACGAAAAGCTCACTCCGTCTTCGCCACCACCGCCGCGCAAACACGGGCTGCTCCGGCGCCGCCGAGTTCCGCCGCGCACGCACGGATCGTCGCGCCGGTCGTGCAGACATCGTCCACGAGCAGGATGCGAGTGTCAGCCACGCGCGCCGACGCCAGAAACGCACCGCGGACGTTGCCGGAGCGGGCGGCGCGCGGCAGTTTGGATTGCGCTGCGAGGTCGCGCGTCTTCGTCAGCAGCGACGTGTCGCAACGAACGCCGAGGCGTTTCGCCAACGCGCGCGCGAGGAGCTCAGCCTGGTTGTAGCCGCGCCGCCGGATCTTGGCGCGATGCATCGGCACCGGAACGACGACATCGAAATCGACGTCGCCGCGCGCGCGGATCATCTGCTCGACGAGTTCCGAGAGCGGATCGGCGAAGAAGTCGTGACGATTGAATTTGAACGCATGCAGCACGCGTTCGAGCGAGCCGCGGTAGCAGCCCCACGCCTCGGTCCATTCGACCGGCAGCGGATCGGTGAGACACGGTCCGCAGACGAAATCGGGATCGGAATCGCCAACCCACGGCATCGCGCAGAAGCGGCATTTCGACGCTGCAATCGCCGGCATGGCGGCCCAACACGACGCGCAACACGAGGCCGTCCGATCGCGCCACGGCAGCTCGCCACCGCAGGCCACGCACGATGCGTGCAGAACGATTCGCGCCGTCTCCCGTCCTAGTGAGGACAACGTTTGAAACACGGCGCGATTGTATTCGGGTGCGCGCTCCACACCCAACTCCCATTTCGATATAGTGAGGCTCGCATGAAAAAGACCTTGATTCTCCTCGGATTTTCCCTCGTGGCCGCCCTTCCGCTTTTCGCGCAGCACAATGAGATCGACCTCCTTCTCGGCGGCGCGAAAGCGATGAAGACGGGGGCCGGTGGCAAGTCTGATTTCCAGCACGGTTTCGAAGAGATCTCCTACGGTGTGAGCATGGAAGACGACACGATCTTCAAGATCAAGCTCGGCCGGATGAATGCGAAGACGGCGTTCGCATCGTCGAAAGACAGTCACGGCGAGGACGTCGTCGCAGCCGGTGACGTCGATCCGAAAGGCCAGATCGAATACGCCGATGCCGTCATCGAATATCGCTTCTCCGAGCCGTTCGGATCGACCGGTCTTTTCGCCGGCGGCGGCCTTTACCGGCAGAGCGGCACGACCCAGTCCGGCGTGCACCTGCAGGAAAGCGACTACGGTTTCGTGGCCGGAGTGAACGGACTCTTTCCGATCACGCGCAACATCGGAATCAACGCCGAGGCCGCGTACCATTGGGTTCACTTCTACAATCCGAAGCCGCGTTACGCCGATATCGGCGTGGGGCTGCGGTTCTCGTTCTGAGGTTTGCGTTTCACGATCTGGGGCACGAGCCTTGCTCCTCCTTTGCTGAAATCAAGGAGGATTCATGGCTCAGGAACGGAATCAGAAATCGGGCGGAGGCTCGCGTCACGCGCGCGACGTCATGACGCCGAATCCCGCCACGGTGTCGGAGAAAGACAGCATTCGTGATGCGGCGCGGATCATGGCCAGTGAAGATACCGGCGTCGTGCCGGTCGTCGATGGCCGCAAAATCGTCGGCATGGTGACCGACCGCGACATCGTGGTCCGCTTCGTTGCCGAGGGGAAGGACACCGCCAACGGGAAGGTCAACGAGTGCATGACCAAGTCGGTGCGCTCGGTGAAAGAAGACACGCCCGTCAGCGAGGTGCTGTCGATGATGAGCAGCGCGCAAATCCGGCGGGTTCCGGTCGTGAACAACCGCGGCGAGCTGGTCGGCATCGTTTCGATCGGCGACATCTCCACGGAAACGAATCAGGACGGCAAAGTAGGCCAGACGATCGAGCAGATCAGCCAGGGGCCGGCGAACAACTAATCGATGCGTATTGCGTAGCGCCGGTCGAGCGACGGCGCTACGCTGAGCCTGCTACTCTTCGCTGATGCAGAAACGCATCGCATCGGCTCTCCTCCTTCTCGCGCTCGCCTTTCCGCTCGCCGCCG
Organism: Thermoanaerobaculia bacterium; assembly: GCA_035995985.1. GTDB lineage: Bacteria > Acidobacteriota > Thermoanaerobaculia > Gp7-AA8 > Gp7-AA8 > JADGNZ01. Next base: position 26,808 of record DASYJY010000163.1, read on the forward strand.
CGCGGAAGGCGAAGATCATCGTCAAATCGGCGCCGCCGGCGATTACGGTCGATACCCACGCCGACACCCCCACTGAGTTTCTCGATCATCCTTTCGATCTCGGCGCGCTCAACAGCCGCGGACACTTCGACTATCCACGCATGAAGGCCGGCGGGCTCGACGCCGAGTTCTTCGCTGCCTATGTTCCCGCCAAGTACGCGAACAAAGGCGCCGCCGCGTACTGCATGAAGATCATGGAGACGATCCATGAGATGGCCGACAACTACCCGACGTGGGTCCGCTTCACGACGTCCACCGCCGGCATCCGCGCCGCCGTTGCCGAGAATCGCCGCGCCATTCTGATCGGCATCGAAGGCGGTCACGCGATCGAGGACTCGCTCGATCTGCTGCGCGCGTTCTATCGATTCGGCGCGCGCTACATGACGCTGACGCACACGAACACGAACAACTGGGCCGATTCGTCGACGGACGAAGCGAAACACAACGGCCTGACCCCCTTCGGCAAGCAGGTCGTCCTCGAGATGAACCGCCTCGGCATGCTCGTCGACATCTCGCACGTCGCCGACAAGACGTTTTACGACGTCATCGAAGTTTCGAAGGCCCCGGTCATTGCCTCGCATTCGTCATCGCGCGCGCTCGCCAGCGCGCCGCGCAACATGACGGACGACATGCTCCGTGCGCTGGCGAAAAACGGCGGCGTGGCCATGGTGAACTTCTATCCCGTCTTCCTTTCCGACGAAGTAGCGAAAGCATCGAAGGCGCGCGAGGAAAAGCTCAAGCCGGACATCGCCGCGCTGAAAGCGAAGGACACGAACGAGGGTCCCGAGTATCAGGAAGGCGTTCGCAAACTGATGGCGGCCAATCCACTGCCGAAAGTGTCATGGACGGTGATCGTCGATCACATCGACCACATGGTGAAGGTGGCCGGCATCGATCACGTCGGCATCGGGTCCGACTTCGACGGCATCCCCGGCACGCCCGAGGGGATGGAGGATGTGAGCAAGCTGCCGGCGATCCCGGCGGAGCTGAAGCGCCGCGGCTACAGCGACGCGGACGTGAAAAAGATCATGGGCGAGAACTTCATGCGCGTCTTCGGGGAAGCGGAGAGAGTTGCGAAGGAACTCCAGGCGGCGAAGTGAAACAGGAATCCACATGCTCGAAGTAGGCCGCGTGCGCGCCATCTATTGCTATCCCGTGAAGTCGATGGCTGGTGAGCTGATGACGTACGCGGAGTTGGGATGGCATGGCCTCGAGGGCGATCGCAGGTTTGCCTTCCGCCGCTCGGGCGTGATGATCGGAATGCCGTGGCTCACCGCCGGCAGGCTCCCATCGCTCGTGACGTACGTTCCGTTGCGCGATGGCGAGGATGAACTTCCGTCGCGCGTGCGAACGCCGAACGGGGAGGAGCTGGAACTGCGCGGCGATGCATTGCGCGCGGAGATCGAGGCCGCGCATGGCGCGCCGGTGGAACTGATGCAGCTCAACAACGGGATCTTCGATGACGGTGCGCTGGCCATCATCACGACCGGCTCCATCGCCACCGTCACTGGCGAAGCAGGCGTCGGCAGCGACCCGCGACGCTTTCGGCCGAATCTCCTGATCGAGACGCCGGACGGCGAGCCGTTTCCCGAGGACGCCTGGGTCGGACGAACGCTCCGCATCGGCGAAGGAGATGACGCGCCGTCGGTCGCGGTCTGCACGCGCGACGTCCGCTGCGCAATGCTCAATCTCGATCCGGACACGGGCGCCACCGATGCGCGCCTCCTCAAGACCGCGGTGCGGCTGAACCAGAACTGCACCGGCGTCTACGCCACGATCATCCGGACCGGCACGGTTCGCGTCGGCGATGCGCTGTATCTGATGACCGCCTAAGGCCCCACGTACGCCTTTCCGCCGTGGAGCTCGTCCGACTCGTCGCGGAAGTAGAGGCGGAGGAGGTAGTCGAGCGCGAGCGCGAGACCCTGGCGTTCGCGCAGCGTCGCCAGGAGCGGGACGGACAGCGCGCCGAAGAAGACGGCCGTGCTGAGCCAGCCGTTCGGATGGATGCCGAAGTAGAGGATGGCGATGCCGGCCAGCAGCGGGATGCGGTCGGTGATGATCATGAACATCAGCGTGTCGCCATAGTCGCGCTGATAGAGCAGGCCGCATTCGGAGCACCGCTCATGCGTCTTCAGAAATCGCACGAAGAGCGTGCCTTCGCCGCAGCGTGGACAGCGGCGTCGCAGGCCGCGCAGGAGCGCGGTGCGGATCGGCGTACGGGTGGCTGGAGTGGCTTGCATCGATGCGAGGGAGAACGATGCCTTCCGCGGCGCGATTCCGATTTAGAGTTCGCTGCGAATGGATGGGAGTCTTTTCCGGTGGACGGGCGTTAACAGCGCGTCCGATGACCAACCTTGCGAGACCGATCCGTATTTGCACGTCATTACGGGGCTCGCGGCGGGTGGTGCAGAGCGAAAGATGATTGAGGTCGCGAGCGGCCTCGATCCGCTCCGTTTCGAATCACACATCGTTTCTATTTCGCGCGATGCGGTGCTGGCTCCAGTCATTCGCGCGGCCGGGATCCGGCTGACCATGCTTCAGGCACATCCGTTCCGCTCGCTTGGCGTTGGACCGCTTTGGCGTGTCGCGCAACTTCTACGCCGCGAGAAGCCGGACATCGTCCAGACCTGGCTTTTCCACGCCGATCTCGTCGGCGGAATCGCCGCGTGGGCGGCGCGGCTGCCGGTGATCTGGAACATCCGCGCATCAATGTCCGACAGCGGTTGGCGGCCACTCACGCCGAGCGTGCGGCTACGTCTGGTCGCGCGCATCTGCGAGGCGTTATCCGGCGTGGTACCGCGCAAGATCAGGTGCTCGCTCGCGAATGTGCGCCGGAACATGCGCCGCTATCCGCAGGAAAAGATCCACGTCATTGGAAACGGGGTTGACCTCGAGCTGTTCAAACCCGGCTTGATGGGAATGGCCGCGATGGCGCAACGCCAGTTGACGGATTCACCACCGGCTGCCGCCGCAGAGACCACGTAAACCTGTTCACGCGGAGGCGCGGAGGCGCGGAGAAAGTCCGCCTTCCCCCGCGTCTCCGCCCGCCCCGCGTGAGATGATGTTCCGTCATGAAACGCGCTCTTCTTTCTGCCGCTGTCGTTCTTGCCGCTGCCCGTTGCGCGACGATGGTCAATACCGCGACGGAAAAGATCCCTGTGCGGTCGACGCCGGCGGGGGCGGTGGTGTCGGTGGATTGCGGCAATGCGCCACTGTATGGCGGCGTGACGCCAACCACGATCACCGTGCCGCGCTCGGCCACGCCGTGCAGCATTACGCTGGCGAAACAGGGATACGTTCCGGCGCGTGTCGATTTTCAGCGGCAGTTGTCGCGCGCTACTTCGGCGAACAAAGCCGCAGCGGCGCCCGTGGGCGTTCTGGCATCGGTGCTTGGCTACGTGCTGGCGAGCCAGACGACTTTGTTGAATCCGGACCAGATCGCGTCGGACAGTTACGCCGTGGCCACGACTGTTGCCGCGATCCCGGCGAACAAATTCGATGAGAGCCACGGCGGCGCGTACAAGCAGGTGCCGGGCGACGTGGACGTCACGCTCGATCCCGAGCCTAGGACGCCGTCTCCGCCGCGGTGACGTCGTCGGAATCCGGCTTCTTCCTCATATCGAGAAAGAGCAGCGCGATGCCGATACAAATCGCCGAGTCGGCAACGTTGAATGCCGGCCAGTGGTGCGACTTCACGAAGACATCGACGAAATCGACTACGTAGTGCAGGCGAAAGCGGTCGATGAGATTTCCGATCGCGCCGCCGAGGATCAGGTGCAGACCGGTCTGCAGCACGCGATCCGTCACCGCCGCGCGAAATGCGTAGGCGACGACGACGAAAAAGACGCCGATCGCGCCGAGGTTCAGCAGCAGCGGGACGATTGCCGAGTCGGCATTCGCACCGATGCCAAAGGCCGCGCCGGTGTTGCGCACGTGCACCAGTTGCAGAAAGTCGGGGATCACCGGAATCGACTCGTGCAAATCGATCCGCGACGACACCAGCCATTTGGTCCACGCATCCGCGACGATGATGATGAGCGAAAGGACGAGATAGGGGATCCGTTTCAAACGAGCGCGCCTCGCTTCTCTTCGATCAACTTGTCGAGCTCCGTGCGCAGGCGGCCGAGGATCTCGTCGTAGGTATAGTGGCCGAGCGACTCCGGACCGCGCTTCAGGTTCACGTAGGTCGGCGCACACCACATGCCGAGGTCCGCGTCGTCGGTTTCACCCGGTCCATTCACGCGGCAGCCCATCACCGCGATCGTGATGTCGTGCTCCTTCGCATACATCGTCATCTCGCGCACGTTCTGGGCTAGATCGATGAACGCTTCATTCTCGACGCGCGAGCAAGACGGACAACTGATGATATTCATCCCCTTCTGCTCGAAGCGGGCGACGGAGCGGAAACGGCCGCTGGCAATGTCTTTGAGGATCTGACGGCCGACGGTGATCTCGTCGCCTTTGTTCTCGAATGGCAGCGTGAGCGAAACGCGCAGCGTGTCGCCGATGCCGCGCGTGATGAGCTGTTCGAATGCGACGCGCGTTTTGATGATGCCGTCAGGCGGCATGCCGGCCTCGGTGACGCCGAGGTGCAGCGGGACATCGGGCCGCGCTTCGGCGAATCGGATGTTCGCGTCAATGACTTTGTTCGGATCGGAGTCTTTCAACGACACGACGTACTGATCGAAGCCGAGGTCGTCGAGCATCAGACAATGTTCGAGCGCGGAGTCGAGCATCGGCGAGATCGAATCGTGCTTCGGATATTTCTCGACCTTCTCTGGATCGACGGAGCCGGCGTTGACGCCGATGCGGATCGCGCAGCCGTGCGTGCGCGCGACGTCGACGAGATACGCGACCTTGGCGCTGATCGGCTTGTCGCGTTCGATGTGGTAGAGGTGGCCTGGGTTGTAGCGGAGCTTCTGGACGAACGGCGCGACGCGCTCGGCGAGGCGGTAGTTTTCCTGCAGGTCGATGACGAGGTTTGCGTTCGGCCGCGCCGCGCGGATTTCGGCGAGCGCAATCACATCCTTCGGCGTGTCGATGGCGATGCGGATGACGTCCGCGCCGGCCGCTTCGAGCAACTCCACCTGGCGGATCGTGGCGGCGGCGTCCTGCGTCTTCGTGGCCGTCATCGACTGCACGGCGATCGGGTGGTTCGCGCCGATGGTGACGTTGCCGATGCGGACCTCGCGGGTCTGTCTCGCTTTCATCCGTTGGCGTAACGAAGCGCGTCTGGAAAGATTTCCGAGCGTTATCGCAGCGCGAGAATCAAATCGCGCATGTCGTCCGGCAGCGGAGCCGTGAAACTCATCTGCTTGTCCGTCTTTGGATGTGAGATCGCTAGATGAGCTGCGTGCAAAGCCTGCCGACCGAACCCCGAAATGGCTTTCTGCAGCTTCTTGTCCGGAATCCCGCGCCACTGCGGACCGGAGTAGACCGGATCGCCGATGATCGGGTGACCGAGCGACTTCAAGTGGACGCGGATCTGGTGGGTCCGGCCGGTACGGAGACTGCAGCGGATCACCGACGAGTGCCGGAGCTGCTCGATCACTTCGTAGTCGGTAATGGCGTTGCGACCGCCGGCGACGACAGCCATGCGTTTGCGGTTGCGCGGATCGCGCGCGATCGGAGCGTCGATCGTGCCGCGCATCTGCGATGGCGTTCCGTAGACGATGGCCACGTACTCTTTGCGAACGGCGTCGGTCGACCAGGCGGCGGTGAGTTTGCGATGCGCGGCGTCGTTCTTCGCGATGACCATCACGCCGCTCGTATCTTTGTCGAGGCGATGGACGATGCCGGGGCGCAGCTCGCCCCCGATGCCGCTCAGATCGTGCACGTGAAACAGCAGCGCGTTGACGAGCGTGCGGTCGGCATGGCCGGCGGCGGGATGGACCACCAGGCCGGCAGGTTTGTTGATGACGACAAGATCGCTGTCTTCAAACAGAATCGAGAGCGGGATCTCCTGCGACTCGGCGGAAGTGGGGGCGGGGGCGGGGATCTCGATCGTGGCGTTCTGCCCCTTGGCGACGCGTATCGAAGGCCGCGGCGCGGGCCTCCCGTCAAGCATCACGCGTCCTTCTTCGATGAGACGGGCGAGGAAACTTCGGCTATGCTCCGGCATCCGCGCGGCAAGGGCGCGGTCGAGCCTGGCACCTTCGTCCTCGGCGAGAAACGTGACGTTCATGATCGAAGAACGCCATGCTACAATCGCATAGTCCGGCCACGAAAGCCTCAAACTCCGCGACGTGACATTCCGTTCGGTTGGACCGTATCACCATTTGCAACTTTGATTTTTTTAGCTCCTTCGAAGTCGTTTAGAATGCGTACGCACTTTCCGATCGAGGCAGTCTGATTACAAAAACTCGTAGCAAAAGGGGAGATTATGTTCAAAGTGAAACAGTTGGCCGTTACCGCGGCGATCACGTTGTTTGCCGGCGCGGCGATGGCCAGCAACTTCCGCGCTGCCGACCAGGTTTATGTTCCGGCGGCCGGCCACATTTCGAGTTCATCCGCCACCTTCGTCTCGGACATTTTCATCTCGAACCTGAGTGATGACAGTGTCGATGTCTCGGTCATTCTGGCAACGGGAACCACAGGAACGCAGACGCCGTTTCCGAAGATCCTCACACTCCTGCCGCGCGAGCGCCGCGAGCTGAGGGATTTCGTAAAGAACACGCTGAACCAGCCGTCGGCCCTCGGTCAGCTCATCTTCAACGCCTGCAAGTCGAACGCGGACTGCACGCCTGATCCGACCACCGGCCTCAACGCAAACTATCGCAACATCAGCGTTGAAAGCCGCATCTACTCCGTCGCTCTGAATGCCGATACGAATACGGCGCCGACGACGGGCCAGCTGTTCTCCGGTATCCCGTGGTACAACTTCGTCTCCGAGTCCGCCTCCGGCGCGGGCCTCGACAAGATCTTCGTCACCGGCGTCCGCAATTCGGACCAGTACCGCACCAACCTCGGCTTCGTGAACGCGTCGCAGTTCTCGACGACGACGATCACGGCCACGCTCTTCAGCGGCACTGGCACGCAGCTCGGGCAGAGCAGCTTCACGCTCCAGCCACTCGGCTCCGTCCAGGGACAAATTGGCTCCGCTACCATCTTCCCGACCTTCACGAAGACCGTCGCCGCCACCGTCACGGGCGCGTACGTCATCTTCCAGCAGGGCGGCACGAGCCCGACCGCCGACGCTCAGGCGAACGGTTGCCCGACCGGCTGCCCGGCCTTCTTCGCATTCGGTTCGTCGCTCGACAACCAGACCAACGACCCGACCACACTCGAGCCGCAGTACCTTCAGCCGCTCACGAACAACGCCATCACCTGCATCTACAGCCCGGACGTCGCCGCCTGCAAATCGGGCACGACGATTCACCGCGCTGTGAAGCACCAGTTCTAAGACTCAAAACTTCGATTTGAACGACGGCCGCGCCTCACGCGCGGCCGTCGTTTTTTTTACTCCGGAGGTGCTCCCTGACCCTTCGCCGTTTGCTGTTTCCGTTCGCACTACTCCTGGCAATCGGCTGCAATCTTCCGACGGCACCTGAAAACGGACATTCGGCTGTCGCTTCCAACGACTCCGCGATGGCCGGACGCAGACGCGTTGCGGAGCCTGTCGGCCATCGTCTGTCGCCGCCTTGCACTACGCCGGCGCCCTTGCATTTTGCTCATCCGCAGGATCGAGGTCCGGGCTACCTTCTCGCGTTCCGCGAGGGGACGGATGCGAAGCTCGTCACCTCTGAATTGGCAGCTACGTACAATTTCGCACCGCTGGCGATCTTTGGCGTCATTGTTGTTCAGCAGAATCGAAATGATGTGTCCAACGGGTTCGGCGCTGAATCCGGCGGTGTTGCCAATGGCGAGATCCGGCGCGCCGTCGTTGTTGAAATCGCCGGCGACGATCGCCTGCGGCTGGACGAAACCGTTGATCGTAGACAGCGTCGGGAACGCTCCGCCGCCGCTACCAAAACGGACGGTGACGCTATTCGCGAATTGATCGGCGGTGGCGAAGTCCGCCGCGCAGTCGTTGTTGAAGTCCGCCACCGCAATCGCGAACGGACCCGACCCGCCGGTGAGGATCGTCGGAGGCGGATAAGAAATCGCTGCGAACAGCGGTGCGGCCACGATAAGAACACAGAGGGGGACCATCGAACGATACATAGGGGTCTCCTTTTGGTCTGTGGTTGATGAGAGAGAGAAACGGGAATGTAGGTTACTTGTCCGGGTGCGGGTGTGATTTTGCGCACGCGCGGGTTCGAGCCGGGGACGGTTCACGCGGAGGCGCGGTGGGAGTCAGAAGCGGGTGAGTGCTGAAAGGTTAGCGCCGCGGCGCCACGCTCTCGTGGAAGAAACAGGCGTTCGAATAGCGGAGGCGGTTCTCGCCCGACCACTCCGGCTGCTGATCATAGAATCCGAACACTCCGAACCCTTTCGAGATAAGAAAGTCACGAATGTCATCGAACAGTACATGGCGGTTGTCGCCACGATGAAAGCCGACTTCGGCGAGGACGAAGCCGATGTTGCCCTCGTCCAGCAGCCGCTCGGCACCGTGGAGAACCTCCAGGTCAAAGCCTTCTGCGTCTACTTTCAGCAGATCAATTCGATCGATGTGATGTTCCGCTGCGAAGTCGTCGATGGTCGTGACTCGCACCGTTTCCTCACCGAGCGGAGCGTCGGGCCGGACGAGCGAGCACATCGTGGAGTGCTCCGTCAGGTAAATCTGCGCCGTGCCAGGGGCGGCCCCTAAGGCCATCTGGTGTGAGTAGATCCCTTTGTGCTTTTCGACGTTGCGTTTGAGGATGGCGAAGGTTTCCGTCACCGGCTCGAAGGCGTGAATTGTGGCCGCAGGAAACGCGTCGCGAAACTTGATTGCTGAAACTCCATCGTTTGCGCCTACGTCCAGAATCGTAGCCATGACGGCGCCGGTTCCCTGGATATCGTGGCAGTCGTCACGTCCGTGCGGGTGGGTGCTGTATACCCGTACGTCGAAAAGCGCTTCCATAAGAACCTTGAATGGCTTTCTGGGGAGATGCACGCCCACATCGTAATGGATCGCGGCACTAGTAATCCGCGAGTCCCAACTTCCCACCCTCCCATACCCGCCCGAATGCGGCGGTGACCGATGCGGCGTCCTTCTTTTGCGCGCGGAGGGCGGCGGCGAGGGCGAACAACGAGCGGGGGTTGTGGGGGGTGCGCGTCAGGTCGGCGCGGAGGACCTTTTCGGCCTCGGCGGGACGTTTCGCGCGGAGTAACACGGCGGCAAGCGTTTCGCGCGTGGGGTAGAACCAGTCGGTGGGCTCGTCGTAGTCGAGCGTGTCTTCCTGCGCGACGGCTTTCGTGTAGTCGGCGATCGCTTCGGAGAGGTTGCCGCGGGCTTCGGCGATGCGTCCGGCGAGGACGTGAGTCGCCACTTCGGCGACCGCTTTTTGCGAGTTCTGGAAGAGACCGGGATCGTCGGGGACGCTCGCGCGGGCGGCTTCGAATGCTTTTTGCTCCGACTCCGCGCCGGCGATGTTGCCGAGTTTCGCGAATGCGGAGCCGCGGGCGAAATGGGAGAACGTCGTCGATAGCGGGCCGACGTCGACCGGCTTCGCTTTCAGCACGTCGTTCCAGCGGCCGAAGCGGAGCAGGAGGAGGAGCGTGCTCGCGGCTGCGTATTCGGCTGGCGGCATCTCCTTGGCCATCATCGTGGCGTTGGCGGCGAACTCGTCGGCCATCGTCTTCGCCTCGGTGAATCGGCCGGACATTGCATACGACGCCAGGCCGAACTGGAGGTTGTGGTTGTAGTACATCGCCGCATAGATGCCTTCGCCGCCGTGATTCTTGATGAAGACGCGGTCCGTGGCGGCGGCGTTCGCATTGGCGCGCGCGGCGCCGGCGTAGTTGCCGGTGCGCTGGTAGATGTGCGCGGGCATGTGCACGAGGTGGCCGGACATCGGCGCGAGCGTTTTCAGGCGATCGGCGCTGGCGAGGGCGCGCTCCGGGTGCGGCGATGCTTCGATGGCGTGCACGTAGTAGTGATTCGCGCCGAGGTGATTCGGATTGCGGCGGAGGACCGACTCGAGGGTGGAGACGATCTCCGTCGTCCCTTCGTTCGGTTTGCCGTCGTGCGACCAGAACTTCCACGGGTGGAGATCCATGAGGCTTTCGGCGTAGAGCGTGGCGATGTCGAGGTCCTCGGGATCCTTCTTCGTCAGCAACTTCATCGCCACGCTGTAATCGCGGCCGAGCGCTTTCAGATCCGCTTTCGGATCGTTGCTGTATCTCTTTGCTAGAGCTGCGATGAGCCCGCGTTCCTTCGCCGAGGCGTGCGACTCATGCGCGATCGCGGCGTGGACGTTTTCATACGCCTGCTTCTCGCGGTCGGGATCGACGTCCATATTGATGTTTGGTCCGAGGGCGAGGGCGGCTCCCCAATAGCCGATGGCGAGGTTCGGATCGAGCCGCGTCGCTTGCTGGAACGCCGCGACCGCGGATTCGTGATTGAAGCCGTAGAGGTACTTCATCCCCTGATCGAAGAAGCGTTGCGCTTGCGCATTCTTCGTCGAGACCGGCCAATGGAAGTTGCCGAGGCCGGACTCGAGCACAATCGGCTTCGCCGTTGGCGACGGCATGTCGTGCTGTGCGAATGCCGAGGCGGCGAGAAAGGAAGTGAGGGCGAGCAGTCGAAACGCGCGCATGGTGGCCTCCATGATCCAGAAATACGGGGGCAGCGACGGAGCGGATTGCCGGATTATCGCGCACGGACGACGTACGTGTCTCGAAGGAGGTCGATGGCGGGAGAGCCTGTGCGGCACAGACACTCTTGTCTGTGCCACACAGGCTCGGGATGGCTGCGGCTCAAGGTGCAGGCTCTGAATCCTGCCAAAGCACAGACAAGAGTGTCTGCGCCAGACAGGCCGCTACGCGTTCGTTGTCTTCTGCGTGAACCCTTCCGTCGAATCGCCGGGTTTGTAAAGCGAGTAGCCGCGGCGGACGCGCTTCGGATCGAGGCGATTGCCGAGTTTTTCGTTCAAGCGATTCTCGAATCCTTTGATGCCGTTCTGGTCGGTGCCGCTGAGGATGGCCACGAACTCGCCGGCGCGGTTGTGACAGACCACATCCTCCTGACGGCAGAGTTGCGCGAGCGAGCGATTCAATTCCGGATCGTCGGCGGCCGCCTTGAGCCAGTAGAGGGCGAACGGCTGATCGAACTTCGAGACGGTGTCGACGTTGCGCTGCAGGCGTTCGTTGAAGTCCGGATCGAAATCGATCTTTTGTCCGTTCGTCTGCATGACCGGACCTTTGCGCGAGGGCGACACTTCCGCCGCGTTCATCAGCGATGACATCTCCTCGGGTGTGATGGTGGACATTTGCGAGTCGCGCAGATTGAGGCGGCGTCCGCTGCGGCGGATGAGGGCATCGACACGGGCGCGCAGCTCGGCGGGCGTGAACGGCTCGGTGAGGAAGTCGTCGGCGCCGGCGCGGAGGTAGAGGACTTTATCCGCCTGACGGTTGGCGTGCGGCGAAAGGAACGCGATCGATGACGTGGCGTTGCGGGCCAGATCGAGGATTGCGCTGACCGAGCCGAGGGCGCGAGAAGGGGAGACGAGGACGAGGCCGGGCTTTTCGCGCGTGGCGCGTTCGACACCCGCTTTCAGATCCGACTCGGCCTGGACTTGATAGTCGGAACCGAGCGCTTCCTTCACGCGGCGGATCGTTTCCGGCTGTGCGCCGAGGATCAGGACCGTGCGGCTGACGGGAGTGGCCTCGTCCCACGGCTTGGTGACGTCAGCGACTTTCTCGCCGTCGCCGCGATAGTTGATCAGGCCGCGTCCGTTGAGGATGCGGTAATGCGCGGAGAGATTGTCGTTGCTGGCGTAGCTCAGTTTCGACAGGCGCATCAGCCGTCCGCCGGTGGCCTGATCCTGCGAGAGATCGATCACGCCGAACGCGTTCTGTTCGAGCTGGCGCGTGATCGGATTCAGTTCCGCGTGTTCGTCATGGGAAGCGATCAGCACAGTCGTCACCGGCAGATCTTCGAGCGCGTTGATCAGCGATTGCGTGATCGACAGCGCGAAGTGGCTGGAGTACGACGTGTTGATCAGCGTGTAGACGGGATCGATGACCAGCCGCCGCGCGCCGAGCTTCTTGATGTAGTCACCCAGCTCTTCGACGATGGCCATCACGTCGGCCGGACTCTCGACCAGCTCAAAGTAGCGCTGACTGGGATTCAAAATGGACAGCTGTCCGCGGCGGACGGATTCATCGATCGCAAATCCGATCGAGTGCGCCTGCGCGAGGACGTTCTCCGGTTTCTGATCCGTAATCAGCACGCCCGGCTCCTGCAGTTCGAGCCCTCGGGTCAGATACTGCAGTCCGAGGAGCGACTTGCCTACGCCGGAGCCGCCTTTGACCATGTAGACCTTGTGCGGCATCAGTCCGCCGGCGCCATAGTCGAGGAGGTCGATCCCGCTGATGATTCTCTCGCCGCGGCCATTGCCGCCGGCATGTTCGCGCGGAGTCGTCCCGGAGACTTCCTGGGCCGGTGTGTCGAGTGGGAGGGGAGTGTCTGTCTTCGTACTGCGGGAGGGATTGTTGGTGGTAGTGCTGTTCGACCGAACGTCTGTCGATCCGTTCATAAGGTCCTCTTCTCTCAATGAGGGTGAAGCGCCAACAGCAGCGGCGCCCGGCGGGCAGCCGAACGGGTGGATAGCAACCTCCGTTCCATGGACGAGTGGATCGGGAGTCGGGGGTCGGGGGGGCCGAGAATACATTTCGCGGGCAGCTCTCCGACTCCCGACGCCCGACTCCCGTCAACCGGCGTTCGGTTGCGCGGTGCCGTCGTAGAGGATTTCGTAGCGCAGCTCTGTCGCGCCGATGCGGATCATGTCGCCGCCGTGCAGCAGCGCGTGGAACGTGCGCCCCCCATTCAGCCACGTCCCATTGCGACTTTTCAGATCCTCGATCGCATATCCCTCGGGACCTCGATAAATACGCACGTGATGGCCGGAGACGCCGAGGTCCGCGAGCGGGATCTGGTTGTCGCGCTGCCTTCCGATCAGATACTCCGCCTCGGTGAGCGGAAACATGAGTCCCATCTCGTCGCCGTTCGTAATGGTCAGCTGCGCGATGGTCGGCTTGACGACGTCTTTGTACGAGAGCTTGGCCTCGGTCGAAACCAGCAGGTTCGTGTCATCGCTCACTTCGCGGATCGTGGAGTCAGCGCTGAATGTGGCCGGCTTCTGGCGCATCGTCTCTTCGAGGATTGCTGCTGGAGGACGGCTCCCTGTGCCGGTGTCGTCGGGCAACGTTTTTCGCGACACCGCTTCGATCAGCTTGTTGCCGAGGAGGCCGTAGACGACGCGATAGACAGTCAGCGGTCCTTCATTCGCGTCGTCAACCAGCTCGCCGAGAGATCGTCTGCCGTTGATGAGGAAAAGGATCCGCCACTCGTCGAGCGTGAGCGTGATTTTCTCCGCATCCGGATTCGAGACGACGCGAAAGACGACGCCCGCGTCTGGAAGCAGGCGTTCGCATTCTTCCCACTCGGCGATCCGCCGCGCGCCTTCCATGATCAGATTGGAGAGATCGACCGAGATCGTGACGGCGTACGGCGGAACGGTCGCACCGTCGAGGAAGGCGAAGTCGCCGCCGGGCCAGACGAAGCAGTCGTAAATGATCTCGGAGACCTGAACTTTGAGGAAGTCGCGCAGTTGTTCCTCGGTCAACAATTCCTGCTGCACGGCGAACTGGCCGAAGCGTCCGCCTTCCGCTTTCATGAGGGCATCGATGGCGTCGCGCTGTTCGGTGGAGATGTGTTTCTTGCGCAGCAGGACGGCGCTGAGCCGGAGCGTTTCCTGATTCGAGCCGGCGAAGATGACGGCGCCGTCGTCGAAGTAGACGATGGCCTCGCTCGATCCGCTGGTGAGCGTGAGCGAGCCGCTTTTTTTCGCGGAGGAGACGAAGGTGAGGACGTCCGGCAGCCGAAACGATGCAAGGCTGCCGCGTAAGGACGGCTCGGTCATCAGTGCGCCGATTGTAGCGCGCGCCTCCGCTACAATCGCGCGCCGCATGCAATCGAACTCGCGCCACGCCGTCGCCGCCGGCTTTCTGGGATGGACGCTCGACGCGTTCGATTTTTTCGTGGTCGTCTTCCTGCTCGACACCCTGGCCGCGCAGTTCGGCGTCCCGAAGTCGAAGATCATCATCACGCTGACGGCCACGCTGGCGCTGCGTCCGGTCGGCGCGATCATCTTCGGGATGCTGGCCGACCGCTACGGCCGCCGCATCCCGCTGATGGCGAACGTCATCTACTTCTCAGTCATCGAGTTGCTCTCCGGCTTCTCGACGACCTTTACTCAGTTTTTGATCCTGCGCGCACTGTTCGGGATCGGAATGGGTGGGGAGTGGGGCGTGGGCGCGTCGCTGGCGCTCGAGAACGCGCCGCGGAAATGGCGCGGCGTCCTCTCCGGCATCCTGCAGAGCGGCTACTCGATCGGCTACCTGCTCGCGGCGGTGGCGTCGCGCGCGCTACTGCCCGATCACAGCTGGCGCTGGATGTTCTGGCTCGGCGCGCTTCCCGCGCTGCTGGCGCTCTACATCCGCACGAAAGTTCCGGAGTCGGCGGCGTGGAAGGAGCATCGCGTAGCCAGCTTCGGCGAGATGCTGCGCGCCGTCCGCGGCCAGACCCGCGGTTTCCTCTACCTCGTCCTGCTGATGACGTTCATGATGTTTCTCTCGCACGGGACGCAGGATCTCTATCCCGATTTCCTCAAGCACGCGCACGGCATTCCGGCGACGACGGTGCCGTATGTGGCCATGCTCTACAACGTCGGCGCGGTGATCGGCGCAATCATCTTCGGCCAGCTCTCGCAGAAGATCGGACGGCGCTACAGCATGATCGCGGCGCTGGTGGTGTCGCTGCTGGTGATCCCGATGTGGGCCTTCGGCGGCTCGCTGGTGATCCTCGCCGCCGGCGCCTTCCTCATGCAGGTCGGCGTACAAGGCGCCTGGGGCATCATCCCCATCCACCTCAACGAGCTCGCCCCCGACGCCGTCCGCGGCCTGATGCCCGGTCTGGCCTATCAGTTCGGAATCCTGGTCGCGTCCCCGACAAACTCGATCGAAGACGCCCTACGCGACCGCTTCGGCTACTCCTGGGCGTTAGCCGGCTTCGAGCTCTTCGTAATGATCAGCCTGACGGTGATCCTCCTACTAGGCCGCGAGAACCACGGGCGGTCGTTTCATAGTGGGGATCTGTTGATCGAGAAGGAGTGAAGCGCGAGGCGTTCGCGACATCGGCGACCAGCGCAGTTTGTAACGCTAGGCGGGCTGTTGGCTCGTACTCCAATGGGGAAAAAAGCTGCTCGATTCCCGTAGCGACCGGGCCGGCGTTCTGGTACATTCGGATCTCTCCCTTTACAGAAAGAAGGAATCGTGTGGACTCACCGATCGGGCGTGATCTGACTGTGCTCCTCATTGCCGTTGTCGCGGCGCTGGGAGTGGCGGTCGTGCGGCGCTGGATGCCGCGTACGCTTCGGGAAAACAACGAGTTCACCGGATTTGCGTACAGCTTTGCCGGCCTTGTATACGGAGTGTATCTCGCCTTCACTGTCGTGATTG
Source organism: Thermoanaerobaculia bacterium (assembly GCA_035995985.1). GTDB lineage: Bacteria > Acidobacteriota > Thermoanaerobaculia > Gp7-AA8 > Gp7-AA8 > JADGNZ01. The sequence goes on from DASYJY010000163.1 coordinate 42,453, forward strand.
TGTGGGGACATTTCCAGGCGGCGGAGACCACCGCAACGAGCGAGGCCACCAGGCTTTCAGAGCTGTGGCGCGATGCCGCCACGCTGCCTGGCGGTGATGCAATCCAGCGCCAGCTCCTTGCCTACACGCGTTCTGTCATCCGGGATGATTGGCCGGCGATGGCCTCGCAGCATCCCGGTAGCGAAGTGACCTCGCGCGAATACGAGAGCCTCTGGCGCGCCTACTACGCGGTGCGCCTCTCGCCGTCCGATGCGGCGCAGGCGGCCTTCTTCCGGGAGTCGCTCGTCCAGCTCAACGAACTGGGACGGGAGCGGCGAATGCGCGTGCATTCGGGGGCCGCAAACATCCCCGCGATGATGTGGGGGCTGCTCATCGCCGGTGGAATCGGCATGATCGGCTTGACGTATCTGATCGGCACGGAGCACGCGTGGTTGCAGATGACGGTGACCGCCTTTCTGGCCGGTACGCTGGCCTGGGCCGTGTTGATCGTCTTCGCGCTCGCCGATCCGTATTCTGGCGATGTGGCTGTTAAGCCGGACGCCTTTCGCGGTGTGCTGCAGTCATTCGAGGCGCGCCTGGCGGTGGTGCCGCGGTGATGACGATGATGCGTTCGCTTCTGCCGCCATCTTCGTGCTTGTAGCGGCGCTGCCTGTGCTTGCTGCGGTTCCGGCGCCTTCTACGGCGGGGCCGGAGCAGATTGTCATCGGCGTTTATGTCACGCAAATCTATGACATGGATCCGACCGGCGGCTCTTTCTCCGCCTCGTTCTGGCTTTGGACGCGTCACCGGGACGGAAACATTCATCCGCTCGATACCGTGGAGATCGCCGGAGCGATGAAAGTGGAGAGCGAGCCGACGCTTACGCTCGTCAAGGCGGGGCAGGTGTGGGAGCAGAAGCTCTTTCGGGCCGTGATTCGCTACGCGTGGGAGTTGCGCGAGTATCCGTTCGATGAGCACAACTTCGTGATCAATTTCGAAGAGGGGCTTTACGACGGCGACTCGGTGGTCTATGTTCCGGATCGGGTGCAGTCGGGGATCGATCCGGCAGCGATGGGATCGCGATGGGCTATTGGTTCGGTCCACACCAGGAATCGTATTTTGCCGAGGTCTTGCGCTACGTGGTCCTCAATCGTGTCCGCGCGAAGATGTGCGACCGCCCAGAAGAGCATCGCTGGTCGCGCTACCGAGCCACCGCTGGTCTGGAGGTGCGCCCGAGTGGCTGGATGTAATGGCGGTGCATCGTCTCTTGGCCCCGATGGCGCATCGGCGCAGCCGTTTTACCGTGAGTTCGTGCTTGCGAGATCGGATGCGAGGATCGTCTGTGGGACAAGCTCACCAAACAGTTGTACCTCGGCAGTGAGGATTGGCTCAAGAAGATGCGCGCCCAGGTAGTGTCCTAAGTTCCATTTCCGCACCATCCGGGCAGGAACTGCGGTCGTGGCAGGGGCAAAGATCTCCTTGGCGAGGAGAGCCGCGAGCGAGATTCATCCCTACCACGTCCGAAATAGACACATATACGAGTCATTTCCCAGTACAGGGACCCTCAATATCAGACGCCCCTGATATGCAAGGCGTCGGGTCGACGCGATATCGCCAGCGTTCCTGATATGCAAGGCGACGGGTCGACGCGATATCGCCAGCGTTCCTGATATGCAAGGCGACGGGTCGACGCGATATCGCCAGCGTTCCTGATATGCAA
>DASYJY010000164.1:0-17184 GCA_035995985.1 Thermoanaerobaculia bacterium
CCGATACGACGTCCTCTCGCGCGTGAAGCCGGGCGAGGTCGAGAAACAGTTCGCCGCGGCGCCGAGCATCGGCGGCCGTCCGTACGACTCGATCCTGGCCGAGGTCGACGAGAAGATCATGCCGGGAATCACGCACTGGAACCATCCCGCGTTCTTCGCCTACTTCTCGATCACCGGCTCGCAGGCCGGCATCCTCGCGGAGCTGCTGACCGCGGCGCTGAATGTGAACGGGATGATCTGGCGGACGTCGCCGTCGCTCACCGAGCTCGAAACCGTCACGCTGCGCTGGCTTCGCGAGGCGCTCGGACTTCCCGACGATCTCTTCGGCATCATCAACGACACCGCCTCGATCAACTCCTTCCTCGCGCTGGCCGCCGCGCGCCAGCGCGCCGCACCGAACATGCGCACGCACGGTTTCGCCGGCGCTCCGACGATGCGCGTGTACTGCTCCGAACACGCCCACTCCTCCATCGAGAAAGGCGCGCTGGCCCTCGGACTCGGTATCGAAGGCGTCGTGAAAATCCCCGGCGACGACACGTTCGCGATGAGCGTCGACGCGCTCGAAGCCGCCATCTCCCGCGACCGCGCCGCCGGATTTGTGCCCTGCGCGATCTCGGCCACGGTTGGTACGACGTCGTCCGCCGCAATCGATCCGGTGCGCCGCATCGCCGCGATCGCGAAACGCGAGAACGCGTGGCTGCACGTCGATGCCGCCTACGCCGGTCCCGCCACGATCTGTCCCGAGTTTCGCTGGCTGTGGGACGCGATCGAAAGCGCCGACTCGATCGTCGTCAATCCGCACAAGTGGCTCTTCACGCCGATCGATTGCAGCGTGCTCTACACGCGCCATCCCGACGTCCTGCGCGAAACGTTCTCGCTCGTCCCTGAATACCTGAAGACGACCGATACCGCCGAAGTGAATTACATGGACTACGGCCTGCAGCTAGGCCGCCGCTTCCGCGCGTTGAAACTCTGGTTTCTCTTCGAGCACTACGGCATCGCGAAGATGCAGTCGGTGATCCGCCAGCACGTCGCCGACGCCGCGCGCCTCGCGTCCGAACTGCAGAAGCGGGATGACGTCGAACTGATCGCGCCGCAAAACCTGAGCGTGGTCGTCTTCCGCAAAGTCGTCCGCAACGACGGCGTCATCGACGAAGCCGCCTCCGAACGCGCCAGCATCGAAGCCCTCGAACGGATGAACGCCAGCGGCCGCCTCTTCGTCTCCCACACCCGCCTCGCCAACCGCTACGGCATCCGCGTCGCCATCGGCAACGGCGCCACGGAGTGGGAGCACGTGGCGAGGGTGCTGGAGTATTTGTAGGCGGACCGACGTGAACTTCAAACGCATCGGACCGTACCGGCTGTTTTTCACGAGTAACGATCTCGACGAACCAGCTCACATTCACGTTGAGCGCGACGGCATGGTCGCAAAGTTCTGGTTGTCACCAATTCAGTTGTCGAAGTCTGCGCGCTTCGCCGCGCACGAACTTGCAAAGATGGAGCGTCTCGTGCGCGAGAACCACTCCGCTATCATGGAGGCTTGGAATGACTTCCTTCGCCGTCGAAACTAATCCGCGAGCCGTCGAAATCGGTCTTAGCGACGACGAGCTGATCGTCCATCTTGCCGATGGTCGCACGGTGAGCGTTCCGCTAGCCTGGTTCCCGCGCCTCCTCCATGCGTCTCCCGCCGAGCGCGCGGATCTTCGTCTCATCGGAGACGGCGAATACATCAACTGGCCTGCGCTCGATGAAGACCTGAGCGTCTCGGGTTTGTTGCGCGGCTCTCGCGCATCAGCCGGCTGATGGGTCACATCGAAGCGGCGCCCAAACCCGCCGCGCCCACCCTCGTCGACACGCTGCTCGACGACGCCCGCGACTGGTGCCAGGGCCGCATGTGGATTCCGCGCGCGATGCTGCTGCTGTTTCTCGTCTACCTCTTCACGGTCAAGTTTCGCGATCCGACGCGGTGGACGATTTTCTACGGCATCACGCTCGGATTTCATGAGATGGGGCATCTCGTTTTCGCGTGGGCGCCGCACTTCATCACTTCGATCATGGGGAGTGTGTTTCAGATCGCGATCCCGATCATCTGCGTTCTCTACTTCGTAGTGCGGCAGCCGGATTACTTCGGCGCCTCGGTCGGCGGGTTCTGGCTTTCGTACAGCCTGTACGAATTGTCGGCGTACGTCGGCGATGCGCGATCGAAGGACTTGCCGCTGGTCGGCTTCGCGTCATCCGAGGATTTGGAACACGACTGGGGCTACATCCTCGGCGCGCTGCACATGCTGCCGGCCGATCACTTCCTGGCGTTTCTTTTAAGAATCCTCGGACTGGCCGCCGGCGTCGGTTCGTGCGCGTTCGCGGTGTGGCTGCTGCTTACGATGGCGCGATCGCGCAATGTTCGCGGATCTGTGTGATCAGCGTTTCGCCGAACGCTTCCAGCTTCGCGTCGCCGATGCCGTAGATGGATCGCAGCTCGTACAGCGTCGTCGGCCGCACGCGAGCGATTTCGCGCAACGTTTTATCGCTGAAGATGACGTACGGCGGCACGCCGCGATGTTCAGCCTCTGCGCGCCTCCAGACGCGCAGCCGTTCGAACAGCTCGCGATCGTGCGGCTGCAACGGATCGAGCGGTGCCGGGCCGGATGACGATCGCGACGCGGCCTTGTCCTTCTTCCGCACCGCCGGCTGCCGCAGCTTCACCTCGGCGATTCCCTTCATCGCATCGCGAGCGCGCGCGCCGAGGCGGAGGATCGGGTATTCGTCTTCGGTCTGGCGAAGGAAATCCTGCGCGATGAGTTGATAAATCCACTCGCGCAGCTCATGCTTCGTCGAACCTTTCAGCAATCCGAATGTCGACAGACGCGCGTGGCCGCGGTCGCGGACTTTCTCCGTGTCCTCGCCGCGAAGCACGCTGACGACGTGACCGACACCGAACGATTGGCCCACGCGATAGACGCACGAAAGGATCTTCTGCGCGATCACGATCGCGTCGGGCACGCTCTCCGTTTCGCCGAGGCAGATGTCGCAGCCGTGGCAGTTGTCGGCGGTGTATTGCTGGCCGAAATACTCGACCAGCGCGCTGTGCCGGCACGCGGCGGCGGAGCAGTAGCGATCGAGGTCGCGCACGTGTCGCATCGCCGACTCGAGCCATGCCGGATCGGGCTCGATGCCGTCGCCGCCGCGTTCGAGCATCGTTCGCCAGACGATCGCGTCCGCGGCGGAGTAGAGCAGCACGCACTCGGCTTCGAGACCATCGCGTCCGGCGCGTCCGCTCTCCTGCTGATAATGCTCGATCGACTTCGGCATCCCCGTGTGCAGCACGAAGCGGACGTTCGATCGATCGATGCCCATGCCGAAGGCGACGGTGGCGACGACGAGATCGCACTTCTCCGTCGCGAATTTTTCCTGCGCATCACGCCGCTCCTCGGGGGAGAGTCCCGCGTGATACGCGACGGCATTGACGCCTTTGCGCCGCAGCTTTTCCGACAGCGAATCGACGTCGCGCCGGCGGATGCAGTAGACGATTCCCGCCTCGCCCTGATGACGCTCGACAACTTCCAGCACCTGCTTCCACTCGTCGTGACGCGGCAGGACTCGATACGTGAGATTGGGGCGATCGAAATCGCCGACGAGCATCAACGGATCGCGAAGCGAAAGCTGCTCGGCGATATCGCGCCGCACCTGCGGCGTGGCCGTGGCCGTGTACGCATGCACCGAAGCCTCGGGGAACGTTTTGCGCAGATCGCGAAGCTGCCGGTACTCGGGGCGGAAATCGTGGCCCCAGTGGCTGATGCAATGCGCTTCATCGATCGCGAACGTGCGCACATTCGCTCGGCGCAGCAGATCGCGAAAACTTGCCATTGCCAGCCGCTCGGGCGACGCGAAGAGGAGCTTGATCTTGCCTTCCAGAATGTCGCGCTCGATGGCGCGCTGTTGTTCCGGACGCTGCGAACTGTTGAGCTGCGCCGCAGCGACTCCGCACTCGCGCAGTCCGTCGACCTGGTCCTTCATCAACGAAATCAGCGGCGAGACGACGACTGTGACGTGCTCGCTCAGCAGCGCGGGCGCCTGGTAGCAGAGCGATTTGCCGCCGCCGGTCGGCATCACGACCAGCGAGTCTCGCCCTTCGATCGACGCCATCATCGCTTCCTGCTGCAGCGGGCGGAACGAGTCGTATCCCCAGTGATGAGAAATCAGTTCGCGAAGGCGGTCGAGCACCGGAAGTGATGGTACCTCGCGCGAACATATAATCCGACACTCATGCATCCGCTCCGCGCAACGCCGCGCCACGCACGAGCAGTCGAAGCCGTCGCGGAGCTGCTATCGAAGCTCAGAATCGAGTCGATGTTCGTCGGCAGCGTTGCGCGCGCCGCGTGGCTCGGCGGCTTGATCGACAGCGGCTCCATCGACGTCCTCGGCCTCATGCAACCGCAACAGAAGAATCAGGTTGCGATGATGGCCAGCAATCGCGGCTTTCACGTTGATCGGGATGAGATCGATCATGCCGAGGAGCTCGATCTGATTCCTTTCAATTGGATCGACGAAGACGGCGACGTGCGCATCCACGTTCTCGTCGCCAGCAACGCGCTGTACGCGCGGATGTTTGCGAATGCGTCCACGGTCGCATTCTACGAGCGGGAGATTCGCGTTCCTTCCGCCGAGGATGTCGCGCTGTTGTTGAGCATGTCCGAGGATCGCGATGATGTTCGCGCGCTTGCCGCGAGCGAATCTTTCGATCGCAGCGCGTTCAATGAGAAATTGGTGTCGATCGGATTGCGGGAGCTCGCGCTGTGATCTTCATCGACAACCAGCAGGACTTTGATGCCGCCATGGCCCGCGTGGCCGCGCAGCCGGTGGTCGCGCTCGACACCGAGGCTGATTCGCTGCATTCGTATTTCGACAAAGTGTGTCTGATCCAGATGTCGATTCCGGGCGAGGACCTGATCATCGATCCGCTCTGCAAATTCGATCTGGCGAAGTTCGGCGAGATCCTCGCGAATCGCACCATCGTCAAGATCCTGCACGGCGCCGACTACGACCTGCGCATTCTCAATCGCGACTTCGGCTTCACGATCGGCAATCTGATCGACACGATGGTCTGCTCCCAACTCCTCGGCTACGAGGCGTTCGGACTGGCAGCGCTCCTCGAACGCCACTTCGGATTCAAGGTCGACAAGAAACACCAGCGCGCCGACTGGGCCATGCGTCCGCTGCCCGCCGACATGCTTGACTACGCGGCGACGGACACGCGCCATCTGATCGCGCTCGCCGATCGCCTTCGTGACGAACTGACCGCGCTTGGACGTTGGGAGTGGGCCGTGGAGGAGTTCGCGCGCCTCGAACAGATTCGCTTCAACGAAAAGGACTCCGACGAAGAGCCGTTCCGGCGTTTGAAAGGACTTGGCGCGCTCGATCGCCGTTCTCTCGCCGTCGTCCGCGGACTTTACGACTATCGCGACGGTCTCGCGCGCGAAGCGGACCGTCCGCCGTTCAAGATTTTCAGCAACGATCTGATCTTCGAAGTGGCGAAGGTGAAGCCGGTCACGCCGCAGGAGTTCGGCGTCATCAAAGGCGTCTCCGGCTACCACCGCGGCCGCTACAGCCGCGACGTCGTCCGTCTCGTGCAGGAAGCGCTGGCGATCCCCGAGGATGAGCTGCCGGAAAAGGGCGAAACGAAGACGTGGCTGCGCGACCGCGAACTCGAAGCGCGCGTCGATCGGATGAAAAAAGCGCGCGACAAGATCGCGAAGGACCTGAAGATCGATGCCTCGCTTCTCGCGCCGCGCCACGTCCTGGTCACGGTCGCGCAGGCGCAACCGCAGGAGCCGTCCGATCTCGACGGCGTCCCGGTCATGCGCAACTGGCAGAAAGCGCTCCTCGGCCAAGCCCTCATCGACGCCCTCCGCGGCGGCACGAAGCCGCCGCAGGCGAAGTTGTTCTAGCTGTCATCCTGAGCCGCCGGAGGCGTCGGAGCCGAAGGCGGAGCGCCGGAGGACGGTCGAAGGACCCCCGATCGTTATCCCGGCAAGGGCGGCGGCTTTCAAACGTCACGCATTTGTAAGGCGGCCCTCGCTCCCTGGCTATTGGAAGGAGGTCCTTCGACCGTCCTACGCCGGATGCGCTTCGCGCTCCTCGGCTCCGGCGGCTCAGGATGACAGTGCACGATAGAATGCGCGCCGCCATGGAACGAATTACTGACTACAAAGTGATCGTCATCGGGTCCGGCCCGGCTGGATGCACCGCTGCGATTTATCTCTCTCGCGCCAACCTCGCGCCGCTCGTCCTCGAAGGGTTGCAGCCGGGCGGGCAGCTCACCATCACCACCGACGTCGAAAACTATCCCGGCTTCCCGGACGGAATCCTCGGGCCGAAGCTGATGGATCTGATGCGGCAGCAGGCCGAGCGCTTCGGGGCCGTCTTCAAGATGGAGCAGGTCGAGAGTGTGCAGCTCACCGGCCATCCATTCACGATTACCACCGATTCGCACATCTACGAATGCGAATCGCTGATCGTGGCGGCGGGCGCGTCGGCGATGCAGATCGGATTGCCGAGCGAGAAAGCTCTGCAAGGGTTCGGCGTATCGTACTGCGCGACGTGCGACGGATTCTTTTTCAAGAACAAAGAGATCGTCGTCGTCGGCGGCGGCGACTCCGCGATGGAAGAGGCTACGTTCCTCACCAAGTTCGCCAGCAAGGTCACGGTCGTGCATCGCCGCGAGGAGTTGCGCGCCTCGAAGATCATGCAGGACCGCGCCCGCAACAATCCGAAGATCCAGTTCATCTTCAACTCCACCGTCGATGAAGTGATCGGCACGAAAGAGGGCGGCATCACCTCGCTGAAGTTGCGCGATCTGAAATCGAACGAGGTGACGGACTTCGCGACGCAGGGACTCTTCGTCGCCATCGGCCACACGCCCAACACGCAGCCGTACGCGGGGCAGCTCGAGCTCGATGAGCGCGGCTACATCTGCCTGCGGCATCCGCATTCGACGGCCACGAATATTCAGGGCGTCTTCGCGTGCGGCGATGCCGTCGATCACGTATATCGCCAGGCCGTTACCGCGGCCGGCACGGGATGCATGGCAGCGCTCGACTGCGAGAAATGGCTGACGCACGAGCGCATCACCGAGCGCTGGGACCTTCCGCTAGGGGAGGAGGAGCGCGTTTGACGCGCACCGCCGGCACGGTTCTCATCCTCGGCGGTGGTGGGATGGTCGGGGTCCAGGTTGCGCGCGAAGTGGCGCGCGAGCTGAGTCCGAAGCGCATCGTCATCGCCGCCGTGAGCGAGGCCGAGGTCACGTCGGCGCTCGCGTTTTTGCGCGATCAACTCGGCGACGCCATCGAGATCGTCGGCGAGTGGGGCAACATCTTCGTCCCCGAGGAGTTGAAGGGCGTCGACCGCATTTCGATCGTTGAGAATTCCGAGTACTACGACAAACTCTTCGACGCCGTCTTTCGGCGCGAGGTGAGCTACCAGACTTCGGCGTTGTATCAGCTCGTCGCGAAATACCAGCCGGAGATCGTGATCGATTCGATCAACACGGCTACGGCCATCAGCTACCAAAACGAATTCGAGCTTGCGATCGAGACGAAGGAGTTGATCGACGGCTTCCGCGACCGCACCGGCGACATCCCGCGTGACGAGTTGGAGCCGCTGTTCGCGACAATCCGCAAGCTGCTCATCGCACAAGGCATCCCGCAGATTGCGCGGCACATCCTGCTGCTCAACGAGACGCTCAAAAACACAGACGTCGAGATCTACGTGAAGGTCGGCACGACCGGCACGGGCGGTATGGGATTGAACATTCCGTACACGCACAGCGAGGACAAGCCGTCGCTGACGCTGCTGGCGAAATCAGCGATCGGCTTCGCGCACACAGGCCTACTGTTCCTGATGGCGCGCACGCCCGGCGCGTCCGAGGAAGAGCACAGCGCGATCGTGAAGGAAGTGAAGCCCGGCGCGATGATCGGTTTCCGCCGCGTGGAGAAGCGCCACATCGGCGTTCGCGGCGAGAGCGGCAAGGCCTATCTCGTCGAGCCGCACGAGGAGGCGCTCGGCGCGCAGTTGCAGTTGCGCGACGATGCGCAGTACGAGCGATTCGAAGGCCGCGATGTGCCGCTGGAAGTCATCGGCGCCGACACCGGCGAGAACGGCTTCTTCTCCATCGGCGAGTTTCAGGCCATCACCTTTCCGCGGCAGATGGAGTACGTGACGCCGGAGGAAGTGGCGCGCACCGTCGTCCTCGAAATCCTCGGCGCATCGACCGGTCGCGACGTCCTCGCCGCGATCGATGGCGCCATCACCGAGCCGAGTTACCGCGCCGGCGTGCTACGCGATCACGCCATCCGCCGGATGCAGGCGCTCGAAGCGCAGAAGCGCGGCGAGGTCCCATCGATCGCCGTCGGCCACCTCGGGCCGCCGCGGTTGTCGAAGTTGTTAGCCGAGGGATATCTGATCCGGCAGGCGGCAGGGACGGCGAAGATCGTCGAGATCGCCGCGATCGACGCCGCGGAGATGCAGCGCCGCGTCGAGGACTACCTCGCCGCGAATCCGGCCGTGGCCAGCACGATTGTCCGCGTCGGTACGCCGATTCTTCGCGAGCGTGATGGACGCCTGACGATCACGCGCGGTCCGCGCATCAGCATTCCGGCGGTGGTCGCAGGACGCAGCCTCGTCGACCTGGATGGCGATCGCATCGAGCAGTACGCGGCATCCGGTTGGGTCGATCTGCGCCTCTCGAACTTCGAGCGCTGGCAGCAGCGGCTCACGAATGCGAAGCCGGGCGACATCGAGCGATTCGGATCGGCCGCCTTCGACGCTACGCGCTATCCAGGCGAAACCTTCGAGCCGGGTGATTTCGTCGGCTGGCTGTTCGTCAACGAAGCAGACGAACAGAAAATCTACGGCCGGCGATTGTTTTGAACTGGGGCGCTGCGATAGCGGCGAAGCCGCGCGCGAGAACCGTAGCCCACGGGTTCACCCGTGGGGTAAGCGATCGGATCGAATTTGTGAGCCCGCCTTGGCGGGCGAAAGAAAGCTCTCTTTCGCCCGGTAAACCGGGCTCCCGTACATGCGGCGCGCTCGAACCCCACGGGTGAACCCGTGGGCTACGGTTCTTACGCCGGCTTCGCCGACGGGGCCGAGCGCGGAAGCAAACTTGCTGCGACGCGCGAAGCCTAGAACGCGTTGAGGATGTACGCGAGCGGGTTGACCGGCACGTTGTTCAGGCGCACTTCGTAATGCAGATGCGGTCCGGTGGAGCGGCCGGTGGAACCGACGTAGGCGATGATGTCGCCGCGCTTCACGTGCTGTCCCGGCTTCGCCGCGTAGGCCGAAAGGTGGCCGTAGCGCGTCGAGAAGCCGTAGCCATGCGAAAGGTAGATCACGTTGCCGTAGCCGTTAGCCCATTCGGCCTTGACCACGATGCCGTCGGCGGGAGCGCGAACGGCCTGACCGACTGCGGACGAAATGTCGACCGCGTTGTGCGTGCCCGGCTCGCCGGTGAATGGATCCGAGCGTCCGCCGAAGCCGTCGGTGAGGATGCCGCGGACCGGAGCGATTGACGGCGTCGATGCCAGAAGCTGCGACTGCGCTACGAGCTTCTGCTCGAGCACGGAGAGATCGCTCTCGATGCGGTGCGAGCGGAAAGCCATCTTGTCGACGTCATCGCGGTACGGGTTGTCGCCGAGGTCTTGGGGACGAAGGCCGCCGACGCCGCCCTGCGCGCTGTCATCGAGGCTGCTGATGCCGGCGTAGATCGCCAGCTTGCGGGTACGGTCTTCGACGGTGTGGAGCTGTCCGCGGAGCGCTTCGACCGACTTGCTGAACTGCTCGTTGGCGGTCTGCAGCTCCTTGTTTTCGTGGCGAAGTTTGCTCAGCTCGTGGGTCTGCGAAAGGGAGGTGAAGTACTGGACCGAGAAGAACGTCGAGAGGCAGAGCGACGACGTGACGATCGAAATCAGAGAGAAGAGCAGGCGATGCGACACCTTCAACTTCCGGAACTTCGCCCGGGCGTGGGGGACGAAGATGATTGTTGAATAGCGTGGATCCATGCTCACTCCTTGAACACCGTATTGGACTTCGGTGAGGCGCGTATTCTATGGAAAGGAGGTCCGGAGTCAACGCCTAACTTCTGTGCATACAAGCACTTCCGGGGCAATTTTATGGTAATACACCATATTCCATGAACATGCGGAAGGGTTTTCGGTGCATAACGCGAATAACTATTGGGCGCCGCGAATTACCGCGCCCGCAGGTAGTTCGACCAGAAGTTCTTCAGGATCGCCGGGTGCAGGTCGAAGATCCCTCGGTTCTCGTTCAGCCAGGTGTTGTAGCAATCGAAACACGAGTGGCTCGACGCGTGGCGCCACGCAGTTTCGACGCCGTCGCGGAAGGCATTCTTCGGCTGAAACGTCCCGATCTGCAGCACGCATGGATAGATGTCGCCGTTCGGCTCCATCTGCAGAAAGTACTTGCCGGCCGTGCACGGCGAGGCTTGGCCGGGACGCTCATCGCGTTCCTTCGAAAAATCCTCCCACTGCAGCGTGCGGCCGTAGGAGCGCGATGAGAAGAGGACCGGCGCGCCGGCATCTTTCGCAGCGATGATCTTGCCAATCAATTTCCGGATCTCGTCCGGCGACGGCATCCACTGCTGCGCGCCGGCTCCGTACATCTCGGGATTGAACTGCGGGATCTGGAAGTTGACCGAAACACCGTACCGGCGTGCCGTGTCGATGAGCCAGTCCACCTCGGCGGTGGTGTCGCGTGTGACGACGGCGCTGAGAAAGAAGTCGAGCTTCGCCGCCGCGCACGCGTCGATGGCGGCCATGACCTTCTTCCATGTCCCGGCGCCGCGTTGCGCGTCATGCGCCTCTTCGCTGCCGTCGATGGAGATGACCACCTCATCGAATTGCGACATGAGGTCCATGCGCGACGGGATGAGAAAGCCGTTCGTGACGATGGCCGTGCGCATACCGTGAGATTTCGCCGCGGTGACGAGCGTCGCGATTTCGCGGTGGAGCAGCGGCTCCCCGCCGAGGAACTTGATGCGGACGGCGCCGAGGCGGGCGAACTCGGCGAGAACGGAGAGGTGCTGGTCGAGTGAGGCGCGCGGATCTTCGCGCTCCGGGCAGTTGCAGTAGACGCACTTCGCGTTGCAGGCGTTGAGCAGCGAGTACTGCACAAAGAATGGTCGCGGTTTGTTGGTGATTTTCGACGCCAGAATCTTGCTGCCGATGACGAGCTTGTCGCGGTTCTTCATCAATATTCAGACGCTCGGAGGATTTTCGGGAAGGACGCCTGCTGGCGCGAAAAGGGATGCATGAGCAGAGCCGCGGCGGAGACGGCCGTCAGCAGCGCCGCCAGTGCGAAGCCGCGCGCCGGCGGAATGATGAAGAGCAGTATCGCGAGGATTGCCGCGCCGATCAGCGCTGCGAACGAGGTCGCAACCGCCGTCGCTGCTCCGATGACGCCGAACAGCGGAACGAGCGTGAGCAACGCCGCGCGCCAGAGAAAAATCGTCCGCATTGGACGCGGCATCCTCCGCACCTGCGGCACGAAGCGGACGATCTCGCGCAGGTACGCGTCGGCCTTCCGATACTTATGACGAACGAGCGCCCGCAACGTCCGCGGCGAGCGCAGTTCCATGACCGCGGCATCGGCAGCGTGCCCGACGCGGCCCCCGGCAAGCATGGCCCGGCAAGTGACGTGGACGTCGTCGGCCAGCGTGTCGTCCGGCATGTGCGCAAGCACGTCGCGATGCGCGAGGTAGCACGGAGCGGCGACGATGCCGGCCGAGCCGCGATCCGATTCGCGCGCTCGAAGCCAGTCGGTGGCGCTCCAGTGCAGCGACTCGAGCGCATGCGCCGCGGCCGGACGGACGTGCGAGCCGACCACCGCCACGCGGGCGTCGGCGGCGGCGACATCGAGCATCCGCTCCAGCGTCTCCGGCTCCAGCAGCGCGTCGGCATCCGTCACCAGGATCCACTCCTCCGCCGGATTCAATCGCAGCGCGTCATTCAACTGCGCCGTCTTGTTGCGATGCGTCGTTTCCAGCAGCGAGAAAGCCTCGCGTCCGGAAATCCATGTGCGCACGATCTCGACGCTGCCGTCGGTCGAGCCGCCGTCGACGATCACCACGCGCCGCGGAATTGTCAGCGCGGCGAGATTGGCGAGTTTGCGTTCGATGAGCGGCGCTTCGTCGAACATCGGGACCACGATGAGGACATCCTCCGGCCGGGTCCCTGCGCTGCCGCGCAACGGCTTTGCCCGCATCAGCCACAACGCGTACGCCGCTACGATTCCGAGGGCTGCGGCGAGCGAGCCGGCGGCGGCGAGGGGAAGGAGCATTCGCGGCCAGTGTAAGCGAAGGCACTCATCAGAACGAGAAACGGGACGGCCGGCACGCGGAAGCGGTGATATCCCGGCACGCCTCCGCCGGCAACGACGAGATAGACGGTGATCAGCGCGAAGAATCCGAAGGCCAGCCGCGAGCTCGGAGGCACTCGCATCACGCCAACGATTGGCAGCAACACGAGCGGGACGAGAACAATCGCCCAGACGATGGAGACGCCGACCAGAATCGGATGGGCGCGCGCAAAGCCCGCGAATCCGCCATCGACCATGGCAGACAACCCGCCGTTCGCCGTGTAGAGGCCGAACGTCCGCGCGTACTCGGTGACGCCCGGTTCGAAGAGCGTGCGGAACATGCCGAAAGCGTGCGTCTTCGCCCAGCCGAATGGATCCGAGGCGATGCGCGAAACGCCTTCCCGCCGCATCTGCGCGTAGCGCGACGAATCGCCGGCCCGCGCATCGTCGCGGGCGATGAGCTGACGCCGCATCTCCGTAAACGCCACGCCTTCCTGGCGCGCCGCGACCGAGCCGCCGGCGGTGATGTAGATGGAACGATCGATGAGGTTCGAGAATCCTGCGTAGCCGGTTGCGACGTAGTTGCGAATGTGCCAAGGCACGAGCAACGCCGCGCACGTCACGAAGAGAACCAGCGCGCGTTTCGGCCGGAACCAGACCGCGGCCAGCGGCACGATCAGAACGAGCGGCCACGCGATCGGCTTTACGTACACGGCGGCGCAGAGCGCGACAGCGGCAACGATCAGCTTGTCGCGGATCGCCGTGTACGCGAAGAGCACGAGGCACAACGTGAAGAGCGTCTCGGGCATCACTTTCAATGACCAGATCAACATCGTCGGCTCGACCGCAACGATCACCGCGCAGACGCCGGCTACGCGATCATCCCCGAACAGCTCCCGCGCGATCCGCCACGTCACGACGACGATGAGCACCGCGAAGACGATGTTCAACGCCACGATCGCCTCATCCGAAGCGTGGAATGCCATGAACGGTGCGAGAACGAGCGGATAGCCCGGCGTGCGGAAGATCTCCGGCTTCCCGTGATCGTCGAGATACTCGCCACGCGACGCCAGGCTTTGCGCGCCGGTGGTGTAAGTGATTGAGTCGCTGGCGCGGAAGGCATCGGGCGGGCCGAGATGTCCGAGGAGAAGGATGAGCGAAACGCGAAGCGCGATCGCTAGCACGATGGCGACGCGCAGCATCGGACGATTCTAGAATGTCCCCTCTCCCAATCCACGCCTGCCTCGCATAAAATCGCCGTTCGCATGCTTCGCACCGTCATCGCCGCCACGGGGAGCTACATCCCGCCGATCCGAGTTCCCAACTCGGAATTCCTGAACCACGACTTCCGCACCGCCGACGGCAGGCCGCTGGAAAAAACGAATGCCGAGATCGTCAAGCAGTTCGAAGCGATCACCGGAATTCAGGAACGCCGTTACGTCGAACCCGGCAAGGTCACCTCGGACATCGCATTCGAAGCGGCGAGCGAGGCGTTGAAATCATCCGGCATCGACGGCGAGTCGCTCGACCTCATCATCGTCGCCCACAACTTCGGCGACGTGCGGCGCAGCGGCGGTCATCCCGACCTCGTGCCGTCGCTTGCCGCGCGCGTGAAAGCGAAGCTGCGCATCGCCAAGCCGCGCGCCGCCGCGTTCGATCTCGTCTTCGGCTGTCCAGGCTGGATCCAGGGCGTGATCACCGCCGACGCCATGATCCGCGCCGGCGACATCCAGCGCGCGATGATCATCGGCGCCGACACGCTCTCGCGCATCTCCGATCCGCACGACCGCGACAGCATGATCTACGCGGACGGCGCCGGCGCCACGGTCCTCGAAGGGCGCGACACCGACTCCGGCATCCTCGCGCACGCAACGCGCTCCGACACGCTCGATCACTCCACCATGCTGACGATGGGGCCGTCGTACAAAGACGAAGTCTTCCTCGAGGCGCTCTTCCTCAAGATGGAAGGCCGCAAGCTCTACAAGTACGCACTGCAGACCGTCGCCGGCTCGATGCAGGAATGCCTCGACAAAGCCGGCATCCCGCTGCGCGACGTGTCGAAAATCCTCATTCATCAAGCCAACGGCAAGATGGACGAGGCCATCATCAACGCGTTGTACGGCGCCGCGAACCTGACCGCGCCGGCGGACGTGATGCCGATGACCATCTCCTGGCTCGGCAACAGCTCCGTCGCCACCGTCCCCACGCTGCTCGACCTCATCGCGAAAAATAAACTCGACGGCTACGCCTTCCACACCGGCGAGATCGTGTTGTTCGCGTCCGTCGGCGCGGGGATGCACATCAACGCGTTCGTGTACCGGATGCCGTAGGTGTTTATCCGCAGATGGCGCAGATGTACGCAGATTAAAAACTGCACGAATCTTACTTCGCGGCTTCAAGAGAAACCTGATATTCGAGCACGTCGCGAGCCTCGTCATTGAGTTCGTCGGCGAGTTCGTTGATGTGGTCTATCTCGTTCGCCGTCGCGTTCTCACTCATATCTCGGAGAGTAGCGAGGAGCGTTCCCGCCCGCAATCCATAACTGCCTTTCATCTGCGTAAATCTGCGTAATCTGCGGATGAACTCTCGTGAAACCGAAGATCACCTCCGGCGTATCATCCGCCGACACATCCTCCCCCATCGAAAAAGGAGAAGCCTGCATGCGCCGAGTGCTGTTCGGAGTTGGAATCCTCTTCCTCGCTGTCAACGGGTTCGCGCAGAGCGCGGACGAAATCATCGCCAGGTACATTAAGACGATCGGCGGTATCGAACGCATCAACGCGGTCACCTCCATCAAGCGCACCGGCAAATTCACCGGCGGCGGCGGATTCGAGGCGCAGGTGCTCGAAGAGAACGCCCGCCCCAACCTCGTGCGGCAGGAGTTTTCGCTGCAGGGGATGACTGCCGTCAACGCGTACGACGGCACGACCGGCTGGAAGATCGATCCGTTCGAAGGGAAGAAGGACCCCGAGTCGCTCAGCGAGGAAGAGCTGAAGTCGATCATCGAGGACTCTGATCTGGACGGCCCTCTCGTCAATTATGCGAAGAAGGGCAACAAGGTCGAGTCCCTCGGCACCGAGACAGTGGAAGGTTCCGAGGCCTACAAGATCAAGGTGACGACTCCGGCGGGCGACGCGCGGACGTACTTCATCGACAGCACTTCGTACGTCCCGATCAAGATCGAAACGCGCCGCATGATTCGCGGCGCCGAACGCAACTACGAGACGATTCTCGGCGACTACAAAGAGGTCAACGGCTGGTACATGCCGTTCTCCGTCGAGAACGGCGTGAAGGGAAATCCGAACCGGCAGAAGACGACCTACTCGAAGATCGAAGCGAACGTGCCGATGACGAGCGCGCTGTTTGTGCGCCCGGGAAGCGGAGCAACGGTCGCCGTCGCGCAGGCGACTACGGCGGCCGCGCCGCAGGCAGCGGCCTCAACTCCCACCCCCAACACCCCACCCCCCACTCCCCAAACCATCACCGTCGATTCCGAAACCATCTCCGGCCTCGGCGCGCGCAACATCGGCTCCGCCGCAATGTCCGGACGCATCGCCGCAATCGACGCCGTGCAGGAAGCGAATCGCATCACGCTCTACGTCGGCGCCGCCAGCGGCGGCGTCTGGAAGTCGGTCAACGGCGGCACGACCTTCAAGCCCGTCTTCGACAAACAGCCGGTGCAGTCCATCGGCGCCATCGCCATCGATCCGAAGAATCCGAAAACAGTCTGGGTCGGTACCGGCGAGTCGTGGACGCGCAACTCCGTCTCGTACGGCGACGGCATCTACAAATCAACGGACGCGGGCGACAACTGGACGAACCTCGGCTTGCCGAACTCCGAGCGCATCACGAAGATCGCCATCGATCCGAGCGACACCAACACCGTCTACGTCTGCGTCCCTGGAAAACTGTGGAGCGACAGCGACGACCGCGGCGTCTACAAAACGTCCGACGGCGGCAAGACGTGGACGAAAGTGCTGAAGGGTGGCAACGCGTCGACCGGCTGCTCGATGCTGACCATGGATCGCAGCAATCCGAAGACTCTTTACGCCGGCATGTGGGACTTCCGCCGCAAAGGGTGGACCTTCCGCTCCGGCGGCGACGGTCCCGACGCCCCCAGCGGCAGCGGACTTTTCAAGTCAATCGACGGCGGCACGACGTGGCAATCGCTCGATGACAAGTCCGCGGCCGGACTTCCGACGAAACCGTGGGGACGCATCGCCGTCACCGCCGCGCCGTCGAATCCCAACATCATCTACGCCCTCATCGAAGCTGAGCCGCCGAAAAACGGTCTCTATCGCTCCGAAGACGGCGGCAAAACGTGGCAAGCGCGCGATCGCAGTCAGATGATGATCTGGCGTCCGTTCTACTTCGCCAACCTCATCGTTGATCCGAAGGACCCGAACAAAATCTACAAGCCGGGTGGCGGACTGATCGCCTCGAACGACGGCGGCAAGAGCTTCAGCGGCATCGGCGGAGGCGGCCACGGCGACTGGCACGACGTCTGGGTCAATCCCGCCAACACCGACCACCTCATCGCCGGCGACGATGGTGGCCTTTGGTATTCGTACGACGGCGGCAATCGCTGGTGGAAGGCCGACAACCTGCCGGTCTCGCAGTTCTACCACGTGAGCGTCGACATGGACCGCCCCTATCACGTGTACGGCGGCCTGCAGGACAACAGCTCGTGGGTCGGCGATTCGGCGTACCCGGGCGGCATCACCAGCAGCCGCTGGGAAAACTTCTACGGCGGCGACGGCTTTTGGATGTTCGCCGATCCGAGCGATCCCGATTACATCTACGCCGAGGCGCAGG
>DASYJY010000165.1:0-5298 GCA_035995985.1 Thermoanaerobaculia bacterium
CACCGACAGCCGCTGGAAGCCGTACGCCGGCGTCGGGGCGAGATATCTGCAGGACTCGTTCGTGAGTAGCGGTCCGCTCGGCAGGTACCGCCTTTCGTATCGATCGATCGATCCCGAGATTTCCGGCGGCGTGACGTTTCAGTTTCGTCCGTCGCTCGGCTTGCGCCTCGATGGGACGGAGATTGCAGGCGGCGGCGAGTCCTTTCTCAGACACGCGACGTTCACCGGCTCGGTCGGATTGAGTTTCCGCTTCTGATCACCGCCCGTTGCCGTGCCAGTAATCGAGGTCGAAGTTGAGACCGAAGTAGGTCTGGATGCTGTCGGAGCCGTGACCTCCGTCGAAGTTGCCGGTCAGCTCGATGAATGGACGGATGCGCGAGCCCGTGCCGACGATGTTTTTGAATCCGGGGATGTAGTGCGGATCGACAGTGAGGTAGCCGTCGACGACCAGGCGGCGATTGCGGTTGCGTTGGAAGAGATCGTCCTTACCGATGCCTGCTTCCAGAAAGCTCTGCTGGAAGATCCCGTTGACGGCGATCGCGCCGATGCCGAGGTGGTGCATGTCGACGGCGTCGGTACCGCTGCCGGCGACGCTCAGGAAACCTAGCTGCAGGTCGACGAAAATGCGCGCCGGACTTTCGGTTCCCGATTGCAACAGCGCCGTTTCGTAGCGCGCGCCGACGAAGGCCTCGAGGCTGCTGGCGCCGCGCAGGATGGCGATGAATTGATCGGGCGCGCCTTTCAGCACCGTGTCAGTCGTGGTCGACCCGATATTGTTGGAGCAGATCGAGAGCTGAACCGTGTTCGGATTCTTGCAATCGACGTCCGTGCTGCGAACGCCGTAAACGGTCTGTCCGTAAACCCAGAGCTGCTGCTTCGAGCTCTTGCTGCCGATCAGCCGGTACTGGAAATCGACGCCGGCGATGGCGCGCAGCAGATTGCTGTTGGCGTCCTGTGGATTGAGATACTTCAGCGTCGTGTCGCCGGCGAAGTTGTCGACCGCTTCGCCGAGGTAAACGTCAGCGATCAATGAGTCGCGTTGATCGCCACAGGCCCGATCGGTTCCCGGTTGGGTACAGTCAGGCGTCGCGTCGGGCGTGGTCTGTACGTACGATTGCGGCACGGGAGACGGCGCGGGAACGGGAGCGGGATTCGTCTGGGCGAAGACGCCCACACCGGCGAAGAACAGCATCACAGTCACAGCAGCGGTTCGATTACGCATTCACTTACCCCTCTTCTGGCGAGATGGAACGGACGCGCGATTCTCCTATGCGCTGGCGGAAAGAGGAAGCGTGCAGTTGAGCGCTAGGTCATCGCGTCCGCGAGCCCGGCCAGATCGTCGAATTTGTACTTCGGCGTGCCGCCGGGCAGTTCGTTCTGACCTTGGCGATTGATCCAGGCGTTGTCGATGGTGAGGACGTTGGTGGGAACGATGTCGTGGAAATTGCTCTCGGCAGCGTGCAGCCACGCCGCCGATCCGATCAGATCGCGCGCGGTTTGAAAGTGCGCATGCCCGGGCTTGTACGACCGCACCTGTTGCGCGGTGACGATGACGTCGAAATCGACCGTGAAGTGCTCGCGCGTGCCGTCGAGAAGATCGTCGTCGATGTTCGAGAGGATGCCGAGGCGGCTGACCGCGGCCAGCCGCTCCAACGCGGCGTTCGTATCGGGGAATGGTTGCCATGACGGGAGGCTGTCAGCGAGGAAACCGGCGCGTTCGGACATCAGCGGCCAGCCGACGATCGCGGCAACACGCACCGCAGTATCGCGAAGGATGTCGCGATAGGGACGATAGGCCTGCTCTTGAACGCGGTGCTCGGTTTCGGCGTACGCTCGCAACACCGCGTCGCGTGTCAGCGTCACGCCGTCCGTCGCCGCGGTGGTGAGGAACGCGTTCGCGATACCGGACTCCCAATCGATGAGCGTTCCGTAGCAGTCGAACGTGATGACGCCGTAGCGAGGCATGGCCGGGCATTATGAGTGATCCGGCTCACAAGGCCCGTTGTACCCGTGCTATACCTTCGCGCTCATTCCGCATGTACGAAGCCGCCGCCAGAAGTCTGCGCACCGCCGAACGTTTCCTCATCGCTCCGGCGCTCAACGGGCGCTTCGCGTCGTCGCCGGTGTTGGTCTCGGACATCTCCGTGAAGGGCGCGCGTTTCCGCCACGCGCAGCCGGTGGAGATGGGACAGAAGTCGCTGCTGCAGGTCGCGATCGAAGGGCTGCCGCCGACGAATTTCGAAGCGGTGGTGGTCTGGACGAAACCCGATCCCATCACGGCCGGACGCTTCATGACCGGCGTCCGCACCTACGTCGAGGCGAATGTCATCGATGGCGTTCTCGCGCATCTGCAGGGCATGCAGCGAACGACGCGCATCGAGGAGCTGCGGTCGACTGATCGCTTCGACATTGCGCCGTCAGTGGAAGGCGAATGGAACGGCGCAGAAGTACGCGTCGAGAATCTTTCCGCGCGCGGCGGACGGATCGAGACGGCGCGTCCGCTGGCGCCTTCGTCCACCGGCACGCTAACGTTTGCCGTCGCGGAGTTGACCGTCTCAGTCGCCGCCGCGGTTGCCTGGTCGACGATGAAGTCGGTGAACCCGTCGATGTATCGCAGCGGATTGATCATCGACGAGAAGCCGGAGCTGCTCCGTCTCGCGATCGGACATCTCTGCGAAGCCGGCGTCGCCATCCTCGATACGCATTCGCTGGCGCTGAAACTGAAAGTGATCCGCGCCCGCGCCCGTCAACTCGCATCACAGTCGAACGAAATGTCCGGCGTCCCGACGGAACAGTACCTGTTGATCCAATGCGTCCGCGAAGAGCTGCGCCTCAATCCCGACGAGGCCATGCACTGGTACCGCCGCGCGCGCCTCACGATCGCCGATCCCGCCACCCGCACCGCCGCCCCGGCCATCGCCGATCATCCGGACGCGCTGGCGGTGTGGGAGTACCTCGATCGCTCCATCGACCCGTCAATCATCGGGCGGACGTTCGAATTGCCTTAGGCGACGCCGAGGACGGGGAAGTTGTACGCACGCGCCGCCGCCGCCAACGGCTTGTCGTGCGTTACAAAAATGACTTCTTCATTGATCCGTTCGCGCCAAGCAATTGCGGTGACGAGGTGAATCGCGTCGAGAGTTTTCAGCGGAAGACCGAATTGGCCGCTGGCGCGTTCAAGGACATCGTCTCGAACGTTCAGAAGCTCGATCGTACTCATTATTTCGTGCAGTGCCGAGTACGTCCTGGGGACTTCGGGGCCTTTCACTTCGCCGGTCATCTGCATACGATCGATCGTGCGAAGGCATTCCAGTTGAAGCAGCGCGCTCGAAGAGGCTTTTGTCAAACCCCTCCAATTGGGCAGAGCGTCATCCGCGTTGATAATAATGCGCAATAACACGGACGAGTCGACGTACTGCCTCAACGAGAATCTCGATCTTCTCTGAGCAGCGCAACGACATCAACGTCTGATTCGATCGGCGGTGGCGGAACGAAATCAGCCATCGACCCTCGCGCGTGCCTGTAGATCATGTCCTCTGGGGTAGTTGTTGCCCTTCTCGCGAGAGGCGCAATCTCCGCAACGAATTTGCCGCCATCGATCAGCCGCAACGTCACGCCGCTGCGAACCTCGTCCATGTGATCCGCAAAGTGCTCCTGCATTTCCTGCACACTGATGTCCTTCGTCATGGCTTCAGCATCCCTCGGCTTTCCGCCTCTGTCAACGCGGCCACGTTGCGTTGCATGCCGGCCAGCTTGGCCCGTTTGACCGCTGACTTGCGAAAGAGCGTGGAGAAGTCGGCCTGCTCGTAGCGAAGGAGGTCGGTGATCGGAGTGGCGCGATACTCGTCGCGAGGCGCGAACGCCGGATGCGGTGCGGCGGGTTCCTTGTTCCACGGACAAACTTCCTGGCAGATGTCGCAGCCGAAGGCGTTCGATGCGAGCGGGATATCCGGTAGCTCTCCGCGATGTTCGATCGTCGCGTAGCTGATGCAGTGCTCGGAAGCCACGGTGCGATTCGGCAGGATCGCGTTCGTCGGACAGGCGTCGAGGCAGCGGGTGCAGGTGCCGCAGCGGTCGGCGACGGCATCCGGCACGATGTCGTTTTCGAGCGACGTCAGCAGCGTGCCGACGAACGTGTACGAGCCGATCTGCTCGTTGATCAACATCGTGTTTTTCGCAATCCAGCCGAGGCCCGCCTGTGTCGCCAGCGCGCGGTCGGAGAGCGGGCCGGTATCGACATACCGCCACGTTTTCGCATGTGGCGCGACCTCGGCTTCGATCTTCCGCAGAATGCGATCGAGAACATCGTGATAGTCGTCGCCGAGCGCGTAGCGGGCGATGTGATTCGATAGCGCGCCGTCGGGAGCATCGGGCCGCGTCGACGAATACGGAACGAGAATCACGATGGCCGATTTTGCCCACGGAAAGCGCGCGGACGGATCGCGGCGAATGCTCGCCGTCTTCGACAGGTACTGCATCGTGGCAAGGTGACCGTGATCGAGCCATTCGTCGAAGATCCCCGCGTGCGCATCATCGACGTCGCTGGCGCCGACGCGCACCACTCCCTCGGCGCGCGCGACGCGCTCGACGTTCGGCCAGATCTCGGATAGGCGGGTGATCATTCGCTTCGGCTGCCGCGCCTCAGAACGAACGTTGCGATCTCGGGACGGCAGAGGATGCGCAACGGCGGAATCGCTCCGATGCCGCGGCTGACGTAGAGCAACACCGCTCCGATGCGGTGAAATCCGGCCGCATACTCGGCTTCGTGCCGCGACGGCACGACCACTGACCCGAAGAACGGAAAGCGAATCTGCCCGCCGTGCGTGTGACCACAGAGCAGTAGGTCGATGCGCTGCCCGCGAATGATGTCGACGACGTCGGGATGATGGCTGATGGCGATGCACGGCCTGGCCGGATCGAGTCCTGCGAATGCTCGCGCCACGTCCGGCTCGCCGCGATAAATCTCGTCGATGCCGGCCAGCGGCAGCCGCGCCGATCCGCGCGCAAGCATCACCGCATCGTTCGTGATGAAGCGGATGCCGTGCGCGCGCAGGATGCCGGTGATCTCGCCGGCGCCGGCCCAGTAATCGTGATTGCCGAGGATCGCGAAACAGCCGAGCGGCGGTCTCTGCATTCCTTCGAGGAGTCGCGCCACCTGATCCGTCTGTTCGGTCTCGAACGCCGACATGAAATCGCCGGTGAGCGCGATCAAATCGGGCTGCAACCGATTGACGGTCCTTATCGCAGCGGTCAAATAATCGAAATCGACGACTGGCCCCACGTGCAGGTCGCTCAACT
>DASYJY010000166.1:0-31685 GCA_035995985.1 Thermoanaerobaculia bacterium
TTGCCGTCGGAGTCCGCATCAGTAGTGAACCACGCGCCGGGTTGAGTCACCTACAACTGAACAGACGGCGTCGCGATGCGATACGAAAGCAGCCATAGGTTCGAGAGCAGCGTGAAAGGAATGTGTGGCGCGTTCCGCCCGACCAGTTAATAAAGATCGGCGACGCTATGAGCCACGAGCACTTACGCCGAATGGATTTTACCACTGGTATAATGGCCTTTACTTTCAGCAACTTAGGCTTGACAGGATCTTCTCAGTGTGAGATACTCTCGTCACCTCGGACGCTTCGCTTCTGAGGTGACGCACGCCGTTGACGATCGACACGCCGATTAGCGCGCATCCATCGTCGAGACGCCCGCCCTTCGTAGCCCACACACGCCGGAAGCCCTCCTGCCGGAGGTCTACGGAAAATGACAAGAGGGGACATGATGCCGTTTTTGACGCCAATCGACTCTGCAACCATCAGGAAGCGGCGGAAATGGTCGGCGTTAGTTCATCAGCATTCCGTCGGCACCGTGATACAGGCCAGATTGGGTATCGACAAATTCTTTCACTAATACAGCGTCGCGGCTCTGACATTCTCGATTGCTTGTCGCTGACCAAAGTGAAGCCGAGCGATTAAGCGGTAAGTTAGACGTGAGCAGCTTGAGGTCGGTTATGAGGATAGTTGTATCAAGTACCGAACGAGGGGAATCTGAGCACGCGGTTCCGCCGGTCTTTCGATCGCTGACCGATCACGTTTGGATACTGTCAGATGTCATGGTCCAGCGGGCAGTCGGCAAATACTGGCGTCACTCGTTAGCAATTTGCGAAGAGCGAGGTGCCTTAATAGAACCTCCACCTGAACGGCGGAGCGCAGAACTTGTCGAGCAGTTTATCAGCTCTTCGGAAGTGGCGCGACTGCTGGGATGGCGTACTGCGACCCTGCGAAAATACCGCCGACAAGGACGAGGTCCCAAAGGTTATATTGCCACTGGGCGGACGCGGGGCGTGTATCCAATGCAGGAAGTGATTGCTTACCAACAACGGCTAAAGAAAGGAGAGCAACCATCGGAAATGTAGGAGTGAAGTACGACGGCAAGACTCGTAAGGCGCGCTTCGAGGTGTCAATACCGGGCACGAACGGAAAGGTGCGCAGGAGAGCAACCGTAAAGGTCAACGGGAGCCTCGACGCTCAGATGAAATTCAGCGAGTTCCGGAAACGCGTAATCGCAGAATTCGAGGATGACCGGCTGGGGACTCAACGCGCAAACGCGCACGCGACATTTGAGGAGTGGGTGCGGAAGAACTGGGTGAGCCTCTCCGCAAACATGAAGCCAAGGACGGCGGAAAAGAGTTTTGACCTCGTCGAGAGCCATCTCATTCCCTTCTTCGGCGCCATGCAATTCAGTGAGATCAATGCCGGGTCGGTTGAGGACTTCCGCGCGCAGATGCAGCTGAAGACATATGGCGCTATTTGCAAGAAGCTGTACTCCTCCTCCTTCATTAACGACTGCTTGAGGCAGCTGCACGCCATTCTCAAGCGGGCGGCCGCCCGCAACATCATCGGAGCAGTCCCGGCTTTCCCTAGGGCGCTGAGAGAGGCGAAGCTTATGTCGGAGCTGTCGGCGGAGGAAGAAGTCGCCTTCCTAGCTGCCTTCGCCGATAGAGATTCGTACCTCGAGAGGTTTTCGGCGCCGGAAGTGCGGGGCAGCGTCACGAACGACGCTGCTGCAGTGTTTTTCACCTTCTTCCGTGCCTCGAAACCGTTCTTCGTGGTCGCGCTGCACACCGCTTTGCGACGTGGCGATTTGCTGAACCTGGAGTGGTCGTCCGTCGATCTGAAGGATGGCCATATCCGAGTAGTGACCCAGAAAACATCGACGCCGGTCTTCATACCCTTGTCCGCAACCGCGGTGGCGGCACTTGAAGAGTGCCGCCTGAGACCTATGGCTTCAACGAAGTGGGTTTTTGTGCAGCACGACGGAAGCCGCATGAGCCTGACTACGCTCCGACGCCACTTTGCCACTGCCAAGGAGCTTGCGGGAATCACGAGGCGGTTCCGACTCCACGACCTGCGGCACACGGCGGCGTCGAAGATGGCGTCTGCTGGTATCTCCTTGCAGGTGATCGCTAAGGTACTTGGGCATACCTCAACGCGCATGTCAGAGCGCTACGCCCGGCCCGACGATGCGGCACTCGCCCAGATCCGAACGGCGATGGAGCGGAGCGCGGTTGCGGGAAATTTGAACTCCTCTTTGAACTCCTTGCGTTCCAAACCGAAATAAAAACGCCGCCCGGTTTGGCTAACCTGAGCGGCGTGAGTGGTTTAGATTGGTAGGCGCTAACGGACTCGAACCGTTGACCCCCACCGTGTGAAGGTGATGCTCTACCAACTGAGCTAAGCGCCTGCTTGGATGCGTCGCAACGAACTTGGGGGCCTCCCCATTTCCGGGGAGGGAGCGGCAGCATAGTCGGGCGGCGGGGCTGGCGTCAACGGCATCGCGGCGGACATAATCCGCGCCGATGACGAAGCGGATGTTGCTCATGCTGGGTGTCGTGATCGCGTTCATCGCGATCATCGGCGGGTTCAAGTACTTTCAGATCAAGAAGGCCATGGCGGGGATGTCGTATCAGCCGCCGCCCGAGGCGGTCACGACGGTGGTGGCGCGGCAGGAGGAGTGGAACTCCACGCTCAAGGCCATCGGAACCGTCGCCGCCGTGCAGGGCGTTACGGTGAGCGCGGATTTGCCGGGCGTCGTCGAGCGGATTGAGTTCGATTCGGGACGGCCGGTGAGCAAGGGGCAGATTCTCGTCGTGCTTGATGCGAAGCAGGAGCGGGCGCAGCTCGCGTCGGCCGAGGCGCAGCTTCAGTTGGATCGGGTCAATCTGGAGAGGATGCGCGGGATGATGGCCGCGAAGATCATTCCGGAGGCGCAGTACGACGCCGCGGCGGCGGAAGCGAAACAGGCCGACGCGAAAGTGGCGGAGCTGACGGCAACGATCGCGCGCAAAACCATTCGCGCTCCCTTCGACGGCGTTCTCGGGCTTCGCGAAATCAACCTTGGCCAGTACCTCGCCGGCGGCGCGCCGATCGTTTCGCTGCAATCGCTGCGGCCTGTGTACGTCAACTTCAGTGTGCCGCAGCAGGAGATGAGTCATCTCGGCGTCGGATCGGACATCGAAGTCGACGCCGGCGGCGTTCCGGAAACCGGCAAAGTCACCGCGTTCGGCGCCGTCATCGACGAAGCCACGCGGAACGGACAAGTGCAGGCCTCGTTCGCGAATCGCGACGGCAAGCTGCGGCCGGGCATGTTCGTCGACGCGCATTTCGCGCACGGCGCGAAGACCTCGGCCATCACCCTCCCTGTTTCCGCCATCAGTTATGCGCCGTTCGGCGATTCGGTGTTCATCGTCGAAGACGTCAAAGGTCCTGACGGCAAAACATATCGTGGCGTGCGCCAGCAGTTCGTCAAGCTCGGCGACTCGCGCGGCGATCAGGTGGCCGTCCTCACCGGCGTCAAACCGGGCGAAGAAGTCGTCACCTCGGGCGTCTTCAAGCTGCGGCCCGGCGCGGCGGTGCAGGTCAACAACAGCGTGCAGCCGGGCAACAGCCCGAAGCCGCGGCCGGAAGACAGCTAGATGAAATTCACCGATCTCTTCGTCCGCCGGCCGGTGCTGGCGATCGTGGTCAACCTGGTGATTCTCATCGCCGGATTGCAGGCCATCCGTTCGCTGATCGTGCGGCAGTTTCCGCGCAGCGACATGGCCGACGTCGTCGTCTCCACGGCGTACATCGGCGCGAACGCCGATCTCGTTCGCGGATTCATCACCGCGCCGCTCGAGCGCGCCATCGCCGGCGCGGACGGCATCGAGTTCCTCGAATCGTCGAGCGCGCAGGGCGTCAGCACGATCACCGTGCACCTCAAGCTGAACTACGACACCAACGCCGCGCTGACGCAGATCCAGTCGAAAGTCGCGCAGGTGCGCAATCAGCTTCCGCCCGAGGCAGAGGCGCCGATCATCGATCTGCAGACGACGGACAGCCAGTTCGCCGCGGCGTACCTCAGCTTCTCCTCGCGCGATCTCGATCAGAACCAGATCACCGATTACCTCGTCCGCGTCGTCCAACCGAAGCTGAGCGCGATCAGCGGCGTGCAGCGCGCCGAGATCTTCGGCGATCGCACCTTCGCCATGAGAGTCTGGCTCAAGCCGGAGAAGATGGCCGCCCTCGGCATTTCGCCGTCGATGGCGCACGACGCGCTCGCGGCGAACAACTACCTCTCCGCGCTCGGCCGCACCAAGGGGACGATGACCTCGGTCAACCTCGTCGCCAACACGAACCTGCAGACCGTCGACGATTTCAAACAACTCGTCGTGAAGGAGCAGAACGGTACGGTGGTCCGCCTCGGCGACATCGCCGACGTCGTTCTCGGCGCGGAGAACTATGAGCAGGAGGTCAGCTTCAACGGCGAGAAGGCCGTCTTCATGGCCATCTACGTGCTTCCGACGGCGAACACACTCGATGTGATGAAGGGCGTTCGCGAAGCGATGCCGGAGATTCAGGCGCAGCTGCCGGCGGGCATGAAAGCCGCCGTGCCGTACGACTCCTCCGCATACATTCAGGACGCGATCGACGAAGTGCTCAAGACTCTGACCGAGACGCTGATCATCGTCATTCTCGTCATCTTCCTGTTCCTCGGATCCGTGCGCGGCGTGATCATCCCCGTGGTGGCCGTCCCGATCTCGCTCATCGGCGCGGTCATGCTGATGCTCGTCTTCGGCTTCACCATCAACCTGCTCACGCTGCTGGCCATCGTGCTCTCGGTCGGACTGGTGGTCGACGACGCCATCGTCATGGTGGAGAACATCGAGCGCCATCTGCACATGGGCAAGTCGCCGCTGCAGGCCGCCGCCGACGCCGCGCGCGAGCTCGTCGCTCCGATCATCGCCATGACCATCACGCTCGCGGCGGTCTACACGCCGGTCGCGTTGCAGGGCGGTCTGACCGGATCGCTTTTCCGCGAGTTCGCCCTGACGCTGGCAGGCGCGGTGCTGATCTCCGGCTTCGTCGCCCTGACGCTCTCGCCGATGATGGGATCGAAGCTGCTGCGCGCCGGCGACACGGAGCGCGGCTTCGCGGGATGGATCAACGCCCGCTTCGACCAGATCCGCGAGCGCTACACGCGCATTCTCGGACGAACGCTGAACTACCGGCCGGTGGTGCTGACCCTCTGGCTCATCGTCGTCGCGCTCATCTTTCCGTTCTACATGTTTTCGCAGAAAGAGCTGGCGCCGCAGGAAGATCAGAGCTTCATCTTCGGGATCATCCAGGCGGCTGCGAATTCGACGATCGAGCAGACCAAACTCTTCGCCACGCAAATCGATAAGGTCTACCACTCGTTCCCGGAGACGGTGGCGTCGTTCGAGATCATCCTGCCCACCGGCGGCTTCAGCGGCATGGTGGCCAAGCCGTTCAACCAGCGCCACAAGAGCACAGCCGATCTCGTGGTCGAGGCGCAGGCGGGCGTATCGAAGATCCCCGGCATCCGCGCCATCGAGCTCGTGCCGCCGTCGCTGCCCGGCAATCAGGGATTTCCGGTCGACATGGCCATCGTCTCCACCGCGGAGCCGGCGCGCCTCGCGGAGTTCGCCGATCAGCTCGTGCAGAAGGCCTTCGCCAGCGGCAAGTTCATGTACGCCGATACCGATCTCAAATTCGACCAGCCGCAGGCGCGCGTCGTTTTCGATCGCGACAAACTCCGCTCGCAGGGCGTCGATATGACGCAGGCGGGACGCGATCTCTCCGTCCTCCTCGGCGGCAATTACGTCAACCGATTCAGCATCCAGGGGCGCAGCTACAAAGTTATCCCGCAGGTGAAACGCAGCGAACGGCTAACGGCCGACCAGCTCACGCAGATGTACGTCACCGGCGCGAATGGCAAGCTCGTTCCGCTTTCGACCTTCGCCACGCTGCAGACATCGACGGAGCCGCGCGAGCTGAAACGCTTCCAGCAGCTCAACGCCGTTCGAATCCAGGGCGCCATCCCGCCCGGCGTCTCGCTCGACTCCGCCCTCAACTTTCTCGAGGACGAGGCGAAGAAGATCCTCCCGCGCGGATTCACCATCGATTACGCCGGCGAGTCGCGCCAGCTACGCACCGAGGGGACGAAGTTCCTCGGCGTCTTCCTGCTGTCGGCGATCCTGATCTACCTCGTACTGGCCGCGCAGTTCGAGAGCTTCCGCGATCCGTTCATCATCCTGGCCGGCTCTGTCCCGCTGGCCCTTTCCGGCTCGCTGCTCTTCTCATTCTTCGGACTCACGTCGATCAACATCTACAGTCAGGTCGGTCTGATCACTCTGGTCGGACTCGTGTCACGCAACGGCATTCTCATCGTCCAATTCGCGAACCATTTGCAGGAAAGCGGCAAGGACAAACTCAGCGCCGTCCTCGAAGCCGCAGGCACGCGACTGCGCCCGATCCTGATGACCACAGCCGCGACGGTCATGGGCCACCTCCCGCTCGTCTTCGCCCGCGGCCCCGGCGCAGGCGCAAGGAACAGCATCGGCATCATGCTCGTCACCGGCATGATCATCGGCACGATGTTCACGCTCTTCGTCGTGCCGTCGATCTACGTCCTCGTCGCGCGCACGCACAAGCGAATTGAAGACGAAGTTCCGGCGACTCTGGAGCCGGCGACGGCTGGGTGATGAGGATCCGCCATCTCGCCTCGGTCATTCTCATCGCGATCATTGCCGCGAGTTGCTCGCAAGAATCCGCCGACGAATCGTTAGAGCTCTACCACCTGGCGACGAATGCCGAAGCGTTTTTTAAGGCAGACGACGCCAGCGCCAGTCTGGTAAACGATCGAAGACTCATCCTGTCGCTTGTAAACTGTAACGCGGGACGATTGCCCGGTTCGGAGCGGCAATACGCGGCGCACGAGGTCGCGCTATGGACGAAACGAAGCTACCGTAACTCCGGCAAGCTCGCATCCATCAGCGTCGTTTTCGTCGAGCGTCATTGGCTGCTTTTTTTCTGGACATCAATGAGCGAGAGGTTCGATTTTGCCGTCAAAGGGCTGGAACAGGTTCCTATGCCGTCGTCCGACAAATGAATCGCCCGGTCATCGCAACCCTTCTCTTCCTTGTTGGGGGAAGCCTCGGCGCGGCGACGCCGCCTCCTATCCGGCACGTATTCATCATCGTTCTGGAGAACAAAGGTTTCGATACGACATTCGGCGCGTCATCGCCGGCGACATACCTTTCACAAACGCTCACTGCTCAGGGACAGCTGCTTCGCCAGTACTACGGCATCGGCCATAAGAGCCTCCCCAATTACCTGGCGATGGTCAGCGGGCAGGCACCGAATGGCGTGACGCAAGCCGACTGCCTCGTCTACAACAACGTCGTCCCCGGCACGCAGACGTCATTCTTCGGCCAGACGCTCGGCCAAGGCTGCATCTATCCCGCCGAGACCAAGACGGTGGCGGATCAGCTAACGGCATCCGGCTTGACCTGGAAGGCGTATATGCAGGACATCGGCAGCCGCTGCCGGCATCCGGCCCTCAATTCCGCCGACGGCACCCTCTCCGCTCGCCTCGGCGATCAGTACGCGGCGCGGCACAATCCCTTCATCTATTTTCAGTCGCTGCTCGACTCGGGCGAATGCGTGGCGCATGACGTCGAGCTTGCCGATTTGCAGTTCGATCTTGCCAATGCGGCCACCACTCCCAACTACGCCTTCATCGTGCCGAACCTCTGCGAGGACGGCCACGATGCGCCATGCGTCGACGGCCGCCCGGGCGGCCTGGTCTCAGCCGATCTGTTTCTGAGGAGCTGGGTGCCGCGCATTCTCGGCTCGCCGGCTTGGACGGAAAACGGTCTCCTGATCATCACCTTTGACGAAGCCGGGAGCAGCGACGCCAGCGCCTGTTGCAACGAGATGCCGGGACTCAACACGACCAATCCGGGCGGCACTGGCCCGGGCGGTGGCCGCACCGGTGCGGTGCTTATCTCACGCTTCATCCAGCCCGGCTCCGTCAACGACACTCCCTACAATCACTACGCCCTCCTTCGCAGCATCGAAGATCTCTTTGCCCTCCCGCACCTCGGTTTCGCCGCGCAACCGGACTTGAAGCCCTTCGGTGCGGACGTCTACAACGCGCAATGGACACCCGTGCGCGGCCGTCCGTCGCGGCCTTGAGCAGTCTGGTTGCACTTGTGCTGCAATACGCGGCATGAAACGAGTTGCGAAAACGGCGGCGATCACCATCGGTTCCGCGCTCGCCGCCGCCGCGATCGAGCGCTTCTTCTTCGCGGCGCCGTGGTGGCGGGGGGCGGTGTCGGATCATTTTGATGGGGAGCGGTTTCACAATCGCGAACGCGGGTGGCAGAGCAAGCGGTCGGTGCTGAAGTGGCAGTTGACGCGGGTGCCGGGCGTGTGGCCGGAGCATCCGGAGGCGAACTACGGTCCGCGGCCGTCGGAGCGCGTGGATGGCGGGCGACTGCGCGTTACCTTCATCAATCATGCGACGACGCTCGTGCAGATGGATGGCGTCAACATCCTCACTGATCCGACGTGGTCGGATCGCGCGTCGCCGGTTTCATTCGCCGGGCCGCGGCGGCATCGGGCGCCGGGGATTCGCTTCGACGATCTGCCGCCGATCGATCTCGTGCTCGTCAGTCATAACCATTACGACCACATGGACATCGCGACGTTGCGAAAGATCGATGCTCCTATCGTCACGCCGCTCGGTAACTCGGCGTTGTTGCGGCGGCACGGCATTCACGGAGCCATCGATCTCGATTGGTGGGAGTCGACAAAACACGCGAACGGGATCGAGACCACCGTCGTTCCGGCGCGGCACTTTTCGGCGCGCGCGATCAGCGATCGCAATCGAAATCTGTGGAGCGGCTTCGTCATCAGCGGAAAGTCGGGACACGTCTACTTCGCCGGCGACACGGGATGGGGCGATCACTTCGCCGATATCGGACGCCGCTTCGCGCCGATCCGGGCGGCGCTGCTGCCGATCGGAAACTATCTGCCGAGGTGGTTCATGGAGCCGGCGCACATCGATCCGGCGCAGGCCGTGGACGCGCATTTCGCGCTCGGCGCGCGCACGAGCATCGGCATCCACTTCGGAACGTTCGCGCTCGCGGACGATGGCGAGTACGATCCCGTCCGCGACCTGCGTGCCGCGCTCGCCGAAAACGGCAATCCGCCGTTTCTCGTACTCGATCAGGGAGAAGGACGCGACCTGCCATGATTCATCGCAGCATCGGAGCGGTTTCGCACGGCATTCTCGACTACGCGCTGGCCATCCTGCTGCTCGTGGCGCCCTCGGTGGTCGGCTTCGCGGGCGTCCAGGCGAAGTGGGCGTACATCTTCGGCGCCGTGCTTCTGGTGATGGCGATCCTCACGCGCTACCCGCTCGGCATCATCAAAGTCGTCGGCCTCGGCATTCACGGTTTCGTCGAGCTGCTGCTCGCGATCTGCCTGATCGCGGCGCCGTGGTACGGCAACTTCGCGCGCGGCGTACTGTCGCGCAACTTCTACGTGATGCTCGGCGTGTTGATGCTCGCGCTGTGGTTCATCACCGATTTTCGCGGCGTTCGCGATCGCGTTGTACTCGCAAAATCTGACGATCCTGCAGACGGCCCAAAACCAGCGGCGCGATGACGGCGCCGACCAGCGCGGTGGCCATGTCTTCCTGCGTATCCCAGACGTCGCCCTGCGTGCCGAGGAATGCGTCGCCCGCGCTGCCGGAAGCGATGCTGACGCGCCACTCGAGCAGTTCGTACGCCGCACTGATGGCGAGACAAATCGACACGATGATGAAGTAGCGCCAGCCGCGCGTCCGCACGACGTCGCGCCGGATGAGCACCTCGCGCGCGACCATCGCCGGCACGAATCCCTGCGCAAAGTGGCCGATGCGGTCGTAGTGATTGCGCGTGAAGTGAAACGTCTCTTTCATCCAGAACCCGAGCGGCACCTCGGCATACGTGTAATGCCCGCCAACCATGAGGATGATCGCGTGCAAGGTGAGCAGCGTGAGTACGAGCGGCGTGAGCGGAAAGCGACGCCGCAACGCGAAGATCAGAACGATGCCGATGATGGCGGGGAAGACTTCGAGGATCCAGGTGAAGTAGTCGTGAGGATGGATCAGCGACCAGACGAAAACCGCGAAGAAGAGGATGAGCAGAACGCGGTTCGTCATTCGCTGATCTGTGTACATCTGCGCCATCTGCGGATCAAGTTTTTATCCGCAGATGCACGCAGAAGCGCAGATGGCTCGATGCTTACTTCTTCTTCGAGGACTTCTTCGTAGACTTGTTCGACGACGCCTTCTTTGAGCTGGCCTTCTTGGACGAAGACTTCTTTGACGACGACTTCTTCGCGCTCGCCTTCTTCGATGACGATTTCTTCGACGACCTCTTCGACGGCACTTTGCCGCCCTCGCGGCGCGCTTCCGATAGTCCGATGGCGATGGCCTGTTTGCGGCTCTTTACCTTCTTGCCCGAGCCGCCGCTTTTCAGCGTGCCCTTCTTCCGTTCGTGCATCGCCTTCTCGACTTTGTCCTGCGCTTTCTTCCCGTACTTTGCTGCCATTCGCAAATCTCCCTTCGTTGTGCACAAAAAGCAGTGCAAAGGGTGAGCCCGTGTCAATCGCGATCGACGTAGGTGCTGCGCGCGAGGACGGTGGCGCGGCGTTGCGAGGGCACGTCAACGTCGATGCTGTGCGTGCCGCGCACGTTCGTGTCGGGCTTGCGCACTTCCAGCTCGTAGTGGCCGGCCAGCGTTTTCTGCAGACGATCGACGGCGATCTTCGGGAAGTGAAACGTCTTCGCGTAGAAGCCGCCGGTGTCGCCGGCGACCTTTCCGAGTCCGACCTCGAGTGAGTGCGAATCAGCCTGCGTGAAGTCGATCGAGAAGACGCTGGCGCGCGCCGACTCCAGTGCCTGCCGCGCAGGAACGTACTTCGATTCCATCATCACGCCCATCGGAGTGAGGCGTCCGAGTCCCCAACCGAACAGGATGATGGACTTGGGGCCGGGGATCGGACGCAGCGCGTTCGCAACGATGATCAGCGCGGCCTCGGGCGACGCGGCGTCGCGCAGCTCCTTGGGATCGAGGCGCTTCGACAGCGCGGGCATCGGCACGATCCGCGGCCACGGCGGTTCGTTGGTGAGCATGGCCTGCTGCATTGCGTCTTTGATGTGGTCTTTGTTGTTCGTGAAGTCGAGCCGGAATTTGAGGTGCGAGTCGAACGAGAAGACGGCCACACGGTCTTCGGGATCGAGCCAGTCCAGCCAGTCGTTGGCGCTGACGACCGTCTGCATCTGCCCCGCGACGCGCGCGCTGTTTCGCGCGAAATCGGTCTGATAGAAAAAGATGAGCAGCCGTCCGCGC
Source organism: Thermoanaerobaculia bacterium (assembly GCA_035995985.1). Classification (GTDB taxonomy): domain Bacteria; phylum Acidobacteriota; class Thermoanaerobaculia; order Gp7-AA8; family Gp7-AA8; genus JADGNZ01. The sequence continues at coordinate 11,392 of DASYJY010000166.1, forward strand.
GGCGCGGGTTGATCGAGCGAGGTGTTGACGTCGGCAATGGCGGAGTCGATGGAGGCAAGCTCACGCGCGACAGCGGTCTCCGGAATCCATTCGCTCGATTCGACGGCGGCGGGTTTGCCGTCGATGCGCACACGAAAATCGGACGCTTTGAGGCCGGTGATGGGATTGCCGCTGTCCTCGGTAACGCGCGCGTCGACGATGATCCGCTCGACGGTGATGTGCTCCTGTACCTGTGCGGCGAGGGGTAGGGCGCCGATGAGCAGTGCAAGCACTGTCATCCTGAGCCGCCGAAGCGACGGAGGCGAAGCCGCAGTCGCGCAGGACGGTCGAAGGACCTCCCGCGTGCTTGCCATGTTCAATTGCCGCCGCCCTTCCTTGGTTACCAAGGAGGGGGCCCTTCGACCGTCCTCCGCTGCTACGGCTTCGCCTACGCAGCTCCGGCGGCTCAGGATGACAGGGGCGTGCATCGCGTCAGGTTAACGCGACGTGGTGGATTTCACGTTGTCGAAACGGTTGCGATCGATGCGAGTGAGGTAGGGATCGATGGCGGCGAAGGATGGCTGCTTGTCGACGATGACGGCAATCGTGTTCGCGCCGCTGTGGAGCGGATGCGCGGCGAGGCGGAGGATGTCGTTCGCGACGGCATCGTCGGGATCGGTTGTGAAGATGCCGATCTCGATCGACTCGTTGATCGGCAACTCGCGTTCGTCGGCGCGCGACTTGTGGACGTTCACCTGCATCGTTACTTCGAAGCGGCCGTTGGCGAGGCGGCGCGTGGTTGCTGAGGTCATCGAGAGGTCGTAGAGGATCACGTCGCGCGTCCATTCGTTAACGAGCGCGCGGTCTTCGGGCGGGGTTACATCTTCGATCGCGCGTAGCAGGTCGTCGATCTTCGGCTGATGTGCGGGACCGCTTTGCGCGGCGACAAAACTGCGGAGGGCGCGGTTGAGAGTGGCCTCGCCGAGGAGTTCTTTGAGCGCGTTCATGACGATGGCGCCTTTGCCGTAGTAGAGGTAGGCCTGATCGGTGACGAGCGTCAGCGGCACTTCCGTTTTCTCGTCGGCGGCGCGGCCGGCGAGGTAGCGATCGAGCTCGAATTGCAGCGAGCGGCGGACCTGCGCGCGTCCGTAGCGTTTGTCGAGCACGAGCAGCTCGGAGTAGCGCGGGAGCGACTCGATGATCGTGCTTGCGCCAGGCACGACGGCGGGCGTGACGGAGTGGCCCCACCATTGATGCGCGACTTCGTGTGCGGTGCGGCGGGCGACGAGATCGATTTGAGACGGATCGCGCGCGTCGATCAGAAACGCGCGGCTCTCGTTGAGGAAGACCAAGCCGGGCATGGCGAATCCGCCGAACTTTGCGTACGCCGGCGCCTCGGCGATGCGCAGCTGCGACTGTGGATACGGACCGAAGCTGGTCTCGAAGACGCGCAGCGAATCAATGGCGGCGCTTAAAATCCGCTCGACGTTGTAGCGATGCGCGGGATCGTAATAAACCTCGATCTGCGTCTTGCCCGCGGCGGCGCGAGCAACGGCGTAGCGCGCCGAGGCGAAGATCAGGTTGTTGTGAATCGGCGCGTCGGAGCGGTAATGGAAGTAGCGGCGATTGTTCGCGGTCCAGTCCTTGATGAGACGTCCGGGCGAGAGCGCGATTTGATCGGGCGACGTTGAAAGCGTGACGTCGACGTTCGTCCATTCGACGCCGAGGTCCTCGATATCGGTTTCGTTGCCGGCGGACGGCGGCAACCCGTGTTTCCTGCGCTCGATCGGATCGCTGATTCCGTAGCCGCTGCGGTAGCCGAGGATCGGGAGGCAGTGCGCGGGCGTGATGAAGGAGCCGTTCGCGGCGATATTCGTGTCCGCCGCTGTTGCACTGAAGCCGTGATGTTCGTAAGTGAGATCGAATTGCAGGGTCGTGTGCTCTCGCGGTTGCACCGGGCGGGCGAATCGCACGTCGTACGTGGCGAATCGCTCGTTGCGGATGATCTTGGCCGAAGGCAACGTGAGTTTGCTTACGCGCGCATCGCGAGGGACGGAAACGAGCACGTTGGTGATCGCCGTCGCGCCGTCGTTGACGAGGTCGTAGCGTCCGGTGACGTGATAACGGCGTTCCTCGGGATAGAGCGCGACATTCGCGGTGATCGCGGCGATGTGCGGACGCGGCATCGTCGCGGCGGCGCGGTAGGTGCGTTCGTAATCGGCGCTCCAGGCAAGCGACGCGGCGTTCGACGCCCAGCGATTGAGGATGTTCGTGTTGTAGAAAATCAACGCGGCGATCGCGATCGCGATCGTGGCGAGAATCGCTGCGGTTCGTTTGTTTGCGTTTTTTGCGATCGCGCGGAACACGCTCGCGCCGCTTGTTCGCCGCCAGAGTGCCGAAGCGGCGAGCAGGAGCAGTAAGCCGATCGTCGTCCACAGCGCCATGAACCAGAGGAATGGTGTGATCGACGCGCCGAAGCCGTTCATCTCCGTGTACTGCAGCGGTGGGGCGCCGGCGAAGGTCAGCAGCGGATGTTCGATGCCGAGGGCGCTAGCCGCTTGGATGAGGACTCCGGCCACGAGGACGGCGAAGAGGCCGAAGTATTTCGAGGGACTCAGCGTCTGGATCAGCACCGCGGCCATCGCAAGCATCATCAGCGGGATGGCCAGGATCGCGGCGAAGGCGAGCAGCAGCGTGGGATGAAAGGCGTGGAAGCCGCGCGCGAGTTGAATGATCACTCCGACCGTGAGGCCGGTGGCGATCAGGACGCCGATCATCGCGGACAGCGCGAGCCACTTCGAGAGCACGAAGACCGCGTTCGACGCCGGCGTGGCGTTGATGATTTCGGCCATCCCGACGCTGCGCTCGCGCCAGATCAGCTCCGCGCTGTAGTAAATGATGATGACGGTGGCCACGAGTCCGAGCGGCTGGCGCAGCGTGCCGAGGATGAGCGAGGTGGTCGGATAGAACGCGGCGCCGTATTCGCCGCCGGCGACGTCTGCGAGGATCTCCATCGCCGCGAGTCCCGCCCAAAGCAGTGTGAGCAGGATGAAGGGGATGCTGCGGAGGACGGAGCGAAGTTCGATGCGCGTGGCCGCGATTAACTTCGCAGGGAATCCTGAGCCGCCGGAGCGAAGCGGAGGACGGATCAGGATCTCCGGTGAGACCACGCCGATCGTTGCGATCGACGCGGTCCCAGCTTCGATCGCAGGTTTCGATTTCGCGAGCACTCGAAACGAAAATCGCTTGTAGACGACGAACCAGACGATCGCGGCGAACGCGAGCCAGATGACTCGGTTGATCAGAAAGTTTCCGCTCAGCGAGATCAGGTGCGTGTTGCGGATGGCCGGAGTCCAGTAGCGCGTCTGTTCGAAGAACGCGGACAGGCCGAACGGATCGAGCAGCGACGCGCCGGCGGCACTGCTCGCGCCGTTCGCCGATCCGGCCATCAGCGGTGAATTCGTGAACGCGGCGGCGGCGAAGTAGAAGACGTAGATCGCGACCGCGCCGACGACGCTGGCCAGCACGCTCCTCGTCAGCGTTGCGATGCCGAAGAGCATGGCGCCCGCGACGAGCATGCCGGGGAGCACGAGGACGAGCAGCGTCCAGAGATACGGAATGATCGAGAACGCTCCGACGCGCGAGGCGTCGTGCAACGGCAGCTGTGCGGCGATGATCATCCCGATGGCGGTCGCGCTGAAGACTGTGAACGCGGCCAGGAACGATCCGGCGAAACGGCCGAAGAGGTAGGGGAACTTTTCGACCGAGGTCGAGAAGACGATCTCTTCGAAATGATGCTCGCGGTCGCGGACCACGGAGTTCGCGCAGAAAATGGCGATGGCGAAGACGGCGGCCAGCGACACCATCCCGAGCGACTGGGCGATGTCATACGGCGAGTTGATGTGAACGTTCGCCGGACCGAATCCGGTCGCGGTGAGCGCGAAGCCGAAGCCGGCGAAGAAGAGCGCCGCGGCGATGAACGAAACCTGCCGCGTGTGATAGCGCCACTCGAAGCGGATGACGTCCTTCAGCACGCGCTATCCCGCAGCACGGAGAAGTAGACGTCTTCGAGATCGGGCGCGACCAGCTCGCAGCCGGCATCCGGCGGCGCGTCGGCCAGCATGTGTACGCGCGTCTCGCCGCCGAAAAGATGCGTGGAGATAACGGTGTGCGTGGACCTGTACTCCGGAATCGCTTGCTTCGGCACGGTCTTGCGCCACACGCGTCCGTTGAGATTCGCGATCAGCTCGGACGGTTTGCCTTCGATGAGCACGCGTCCGCCGGCGAGGACCGCCATGCGCGGACAGAGATCGCTCACATCCTCGACGATGTGCGTCGACAGGATGACGACGATGTTCTCCCCGATCTCACTCAGCAAATTGTGAAAACGATTCCTTTCCTCGGGATCCAATCCCGCGGTCGGTTCGTCGACGATGACCAGTTTGGGATCGCCGAGCAGCGCCTGCGCGATGCCGAATCTCTGGCGCATGCCGCCGGAGAAGGTGCTGACGGCGCGCTTGCGAACGTCCCAGAGGTTGGTGAGGTTGAGCAGCGAGTCGATCTGTTCCTTGCGCTGCTCGACGCCTTTCAGAATGGCGAGGTAGTCGAGCAACTCGATCGCGGGGATGCGCGGATAGACGCCGAACGTCTGCGGCAGGTATCCGAGTTTTCCGCGCAGCAGCCGCGGATCAGCGCTAACGTTTTCGCCGTCGAAGGTGATCGTGCCGGAGTCAGCCTCCTGCAACGTCGCGATCGTGCGCATCAGCGTCGACTTGCCGGCGCCGTTCGGGCCGAGGAGTCCGAAAAGTCCGCGATCGATGTTTAGCGTGACGTCGTTGAGGGCGTGGACGCCGTTCGGGTAGGTCTTGGAGAGATGGGAGATGGTCAGCATGAAAGTTATCTGTACGTGAGCGCACCGAGGACGGTTTCACGCGGGGCGCGCGGAGAGGCGGAGAAAACACGCTTCTCTCCGCCTCCCCGCGAACTCCGCGTGAAACCGTCTCCTGAGTGCAACTTACAATCCCCAGATGCGCAAGTTGATCTGCATCGCCGCCTTCCTTCTCGCCGCCACCGCATCCGCCGCTACGTTCGATGAGACCTTTCTCGATCGCACGATGCGCGTGAACTACTTCCACACCGGCAATCATGGCGAGGAGTTGATCGCGATCGATTCGGTTGTGTCGGACGGTCCGTGGCCGGGCAGCCGGACCCGTCTCATCGACACGCTCAACCTCGGCAACTACTACTTCGAGGTCGTCGATCGCGATACGAATCAGGCCGTCTACTCGCGCGGATTCGCGTCCGTGTTCGGCGAGTGGCAGACGACGGATGAGGCGAAGGAGCGGGCCGGGACGTTTGCGGAGTCGGTGCGTTTTCCATGGCCGAAGAAGCCGGTCCAGCTCGTGATCAAGAAGCGCGACGCGAACGGCGCGTTTCAACAACTCTGGTCGACGCTGATCGATCCGTCGTCGCGCTTCGTGAATCCGTCCGATCGCAAGGCCGGACGCGTTTGGAATGTGATCGAGAACGGCGCACCGTCGGAGAAGGTCGATCTGCTCGTAATCGGCGAGGGCTACACGGAGAGCGAGCTGCCGAAGTTTCACAAGGACGTTGAGCGCATGGTCGGGAAACTTTTCGCGACCGAGCCGTTCAAGAGCCGGCGCAAGGATTTCAACGTTCGCGCGCTCGATCTCATCGAACCCGCCAGCGGCGTTCATCGTCCGCGCACGAGCGACAACCGCCGCACGATGACCGGCGTGCAGTACAACATCTTCGATTCGGAGCGCTACGTGCTGACGCTCGACGATCACCGCATGCGCGATGTGGCGTCATCCGCTCCGTACGATTTCCTCGAGATTCTTGTCAACGAAAAGCAGTACGGAGGAGGCGGGATTTTCAACGATCAGGCGACGGCATGCGTCGACAGCGCGTTCGCGGAGTATGTGTTCGTGCACGAGTTCGGGCATCACTTCGCGGCGCTGGCGGACGAGTACTACACGTCGCCGGTGTCGTACGCGACCAGCGGAAGCAGCGAGCATTCGGAGCCGTGGGAGCCGAACGTGACGGCGTTGCACGATCCGGCGAAGGTGAAGTGGCGCGATCTCGTAGATCCATCCACGCCGCTGCCGACGCCGTGGGACAAGGATGCGTTCGAGAAGCACAGCCTCGAGATTCAGAAGGAACGCGCCCATCTCCGCGCGATCAATGCGCCTGAGTCGGAGATGGACAAGCTCTTCACTGCCGAGCGCGAATACGAAACCTCGTTCCTCGGCGGACAGAAGTTCGCGGGGAAGGTCGGCGCGTTCGAAGGCGCCGCGTACGAGCCGCGCGGACTCTATCGGCCGGAGGTCGATTGCATCATGTTCACGCGCGATGAGGTTGGGTTCTGCCGCGTGTGCCGAAAGGCGATCGAGCGGATCATCGATACGTATTCGCGGTAGCCACCGAAAAGCACAGACAAGAGTGTCTGTGCCACATCACTTCCCCATCATTTTCTTGATGCGGCCGACGAGGTCGGTACCAACCAGCGACTCCGCCGCGTTCAACACGTTCTGGATCGAGTCGAGGACGTCTTCGCTGCCGCTCCAGTGTTCGCGGAGGACGCTGGCGTCGACGCTGCCGAGGATCTTGTTGAGGACGTAGACGCCGAAGACGAGATCGTCGAGGTACCCGGCCGGTCCAAGAATGGCCTCGGGGAGGAGATCGAACGGCATCACGTAGTACGCGACGGCGCTGCCGAGGAGGACTTTGTCTTTGCCGTTGACGCGCGAGTCCGAGGTGAGGCGCCACAGGAGAATGAAGACGTCGGGGACGAGTAGCAGGAAGCCGGCGGTCTTGCCGACGACGGCACCCTTGCTGTCGATGTAGCGCTGGATCGTGTTGCGGATGCGGTCGTAGAAGCGCGTGGCGCGGTCGCGCGGGAACTGGTCGTGCTCGGCGGCGTCGTGAATCTCGCGCGCGAAATCGGCATCGGTCGCCTCTGCGACGGCGTCAGGTGTTTCTTCCATTGATTTCCTCCGAAGATGGCGGAAGGTCGGCGCCGCCTCGCCCGAGGGTGACCGCCAGACCGCCGTCGATGATCCAGATTTTCTGGATATCGGCATCGATAAACGATGGCAAAAAGCGGTCCAACGAAACGATGAAGGTGGCCGGGTCTTCGTAGCGGACGAGATCGGCGGGCAGACGGTTGCGCACGATCCCAAAGAGGAACTGCGGAATCGGCAGCGCGCCGAATGCGGATGCCGAGGCGATCGGGACGCGGACGGTGTGGCCGATCGGTTCGATCTCGCGGATGTCGACCGTAAACGGAACGCTGATGAACTTGCGGATCGAGCCTGCGATGCGCAGCAGTCCGTTGAAAAACTGCAGCTCCATGCGCTCGATGGGATCCACGCGGAACGATGCCGCGAGCGCGTTGAGTTTCGCGCCGTCGATGCGGGCTTCGATCGTGTCCCACTCGATGAACCGCTTCATCGCGCGTGCTTGTATCATGCGCCCGCCTCATGCCGAAGCGCACCGACATCGAGTCCATTCTCATCATTGGATCCGGCCCCATCGTCATCGGACAGGCGTGCGAATTCGACTACTCCGGCACGCAAGCGTGCAAGGCGTTGAAGGACGAGGGGTACCGCGTCATCCTCGTCAATTCGAACCCAGCCACGATCATGACGGACCCGGAGTTCGCGGACCGCACGTACATCGAGCCGCTGACGCCGGAGACGCTGGAGAGGATCATCGAGCGCGAGAAGCCGGATGCGATTCTGCCGACGGTGGGTGGCCAGACCGGCATCAACCTGGCGATGGCGCTGTACGAAAACGGCGCGCTGGAGCGGCACGGCGTCGAGTTGATCGGCGCGAATGCGGAAGCGATCAAGACCGCCGAGGACCGTCAGCTTTTCAAAGAGAAGATGGTCGAGATCGGCGTCGACGTGCCTCGCTCCGCATATGCCGCGAGCGAAGAGGATGCCGAGGAGTTCGCGGCGAACATCGGGTATCCGCTGGTGATCCGGCCGTCGTTTACGCTCGGCGGATCGGGCGGCGGGATCGCGTACAACGTTGAGGAGTTGCGGTCGGTCGTCAGCCATGGGCTGGAGCTTTCGCCGGTGCATCGCGTGCTCGTCGAAGAGTCGGTGATCGGCTGGAAAGAGTTCGAGCTCGAGGTGATGCGCGACAAGGCGGACAACGTCATCGTCGTCTGCAGCATCGAGAACCTCGATCCGATGGGCGTCCACACCGGCGACTCGATCACGGTCGCACCGCAGCAGACGCTGACGAACGTCGAATACCAGGCCATGCGCGACGAGGCCAAGCGGATCATCCGCGCCATCGGCGTGGAGACTGGCGGATCGAACATCCAGTTCGCCGTCGATCCAAAGAGCGGGCGGCGCCTGGCGATTGAGATGAATCCGCGCGTGTCGCGGTCGTCGGCGCTGGCGTCGAAGGCGACCGGATTTCCGATCGCGAAGTTTGCTGCGAAGCTCGCCGCCGGCTACACGCTCGACGAGATCCCGAACGACATCACGAAAAAGACGCCGGCATCGTTCGAGCCGACCATCGATTACGTGGTGGTGAAGATCCCACGGTTTGCATTCGAAAAGTTCCGCAAGACGCCGCCGACGCTGGGGCTGTCGATGCAGTCCGTCGGCGAGTCGATGGCCGTCGGCCGCACATTCAACGAGGCGCTGCAGAAGGGATTGCGCTCGCTCGAAATCGGCGTGTCCGGGCTGGAGACGCGCGGCTACGACCGCGACAAGGCGACGGCGATTCTTCGCACGCCGCAGCCGGAGCGGATCTTCGCCATCGGCGATGCGTTCCGCGCCGGGATGACCGTTGACGAGATCAACGTGATCTCTTCGATCGACCGCTGGTTCCTTCGCGAGATCAGAAAAATCATCGAGATGGAAAGGGCGGTCGATACAACAAAACTTCTGGCGCTGAAGCGCGAAGGCTTCTCCGACAAACAGCTTGCTGCGCTGACCAACAAATCGGAAACCGAGGTCCGCGAAGAGCGGCACGCGGCAGGCGTGCGTCCCGTCTACAAACGCGTCGACACCTGCGCCGCCGAGTTCGAAGCGACCACGCCGTACATGTACTCGACTTACGAAACCGAATGCGAAGCGGAGCCGACCTCGCGCCGCAAGGTCATAATCCTTGGCTCCGGCCCCAATCGAATCGGGCAGGGCATCGAGTTCGATACCTGCTGCGTCCACGCGTCGTTTGCGCTGCGCGAGATCGGCTTCGAAACGATCATGGTCAACTGCAATCCGGAGACGGTGTCGACCGACTACGACACCTCCGACCGGCTCTACTTCGAACCGCTCACCCTCGAAGACGTGATCGAGATCGTCGAGTTGGAAAAGCCGGAAGGCGTGATCGTGCAGTTCGGCGGACAGACGCCGTTGAAGCTCGCCAAGTCTTTGGCCGCGGCGGGAGTGCCGATGTGGGGAACGTCGGTGGAGTCGATCGACATCGCCGAGGATCGCGAGCGGTTCGGCGCGCTGGCGGTCGAGCACGAAATCCTCGTCCCCGAAAACGGCACCGGCATGAACGCCGCCGAAGCGCTCGAAGTGGCGCGCCGCATCGGCTTTCCGGTCATCGTGCGGCCGTCGTACGTCCTCGGCGGACGCGCCATGGCCATCGTGTACGACGAGCCGAACCTGCGCGAGTACGTCGGCTACGCGATGGAGGCGGCGCCGGGACATCCGATCCTCATCGACCGTTTTCTCGAAGACGCCATCGAGCTCGATGTAGATGCAATTTCAGATGGGAAAGACGTCGTCATCGCCGGCGTCATGGAGCACATCGAGGAAGCGGGCATTCACTCCGGCGATTCGACGACGGTGATCCCGCCGTACATCATCGGATTGCGCGAACAGGACCGCGTGCGCCGCCGCACGGTGCAGCTGGCCAAGGCGCTCAACGTGATCGGACTGATGAACGTGCAGTACGCGATCTACCACGGCGATCTCTACGTGCTGGAAGTGAATCCGCGCGCTTCGCGGACGGTGCCGTATGTATCGAAAGCGACCGGCGTGCCGTTCGCGAAGATCGCCGCGAAGGTGATGGCCGGCATGTCGCTGCGCGAGCTTGGGCTGACGTACGAGCCGAAGGTGAAGGATTACTTCGTGAAAGCGCCGGTCTTCCCGTTCGGACGCTTTCCGCGCGAAGACACGGTGCTCGGTCCGGAGATGAAGTCGACCGGCGAGGTGATGGGCTCCGCCCCCACCTTCGGCGAGGCCTACGCCAAAGCGCTCCTCGGCGCGGGCATCGATCTGCCGCGCGAGGGGACGGCGTTTCTCTCCGTCAACGACAACGACAAGCGTCCCGTCATCGTGCAGCTTGCGAAGGATCTCGCGCAGCTCGGCTTCCGGGTCATCGCCACTTCGGGCACGCGCGATTACCTGCAGAACAACGGCGTGGAATCCGGCCTCGCGTTCAAAGTGCACGAGTCGGAGCGCCCGAACATCGTCGACCGCATGATCAACGGCGAGGTGACGCTGATCATCAACACACCGCTCGGCAAGAAGTCGTTCTACGACGACACCTACATCCGCCGCACCGCGCTGCAGCACGGCATCAGTTGCCTGACCACGCTGACCGCGGCCACCGCGGCAGTCGATGGAATCCGCTCGCTGCGCGAAGGGATCACGACGATCACGACGCTGCAGGAGCAACACGCGCGGTAGGTTGCGCTGAGAGCGCTCTACAACTGCCGAAGGCGTCGTTGAAACGACGCCGGCAGGCGTCTCGGAGGGTAGCCGGTGGTCCGAGCGAAGCGAGCGACCACCGGACACACAGGCGGGATTTGAGTTCGACCCCAGCGGGGTCGCGGACGATGCTCGCGGTTCCTTTGATGGACACCGCGTACGGCGTGCGTCAATGCAGCGAGCATCGTCCGTGACCCCTGCCGGGGTCGTCATGGTTTCGCGAACGTGTACCGGTGGTCGCTCGCTTCGCTCGGACCACCGGCTACCGTACGGGACGCCATCCGGCGTCAGAGATTTTCATGTTCTGCGCTACTTCGCGCGCATCAGGAACTTCGGGCTGTGTTCAAAGGGTTCCGGCGAGCGATTTCAGTTGCGCGAAGGCGTCGGTCGCTTTCACCGGCTCGGCGGCGCGTGCGTGGAACGTGATCGACACAAGGAAAATCGCCGCGAGCGTTGCCGCCGCATTGCCGCGGATCGGACGGCCGTAACGCTGCGTCGCCCATCCAACGATCGCCCCGACGATCGAGCCGGGCAGCATGATTTCGAGGTAGTAGCCGTGCTGCATCGCGGCGACGCCGTACGCGAGCAGCGCGCCGACGAGCAATCCGAAGGCGATACCCCACGCCACCGAATGCACCTTGCGCGCGAACCATCCCGCGGCGATGCCGGCGATCATGCCTTTGACCGTCGAGCCGATGACGATGCCGATGATTCCGGCGCGCACGGCCGGCGTAAACCACGCCATCGCGCCGTCGACTGCGCCAAGGATGGCGCCGAGCAGAAGTCCTACGAGAATCTTGTTCATGGTTGTCCTCCGAAAAGCGTATTCAACGTCCGCCGCGAATCCTTTAACGGTGGACCCAGAAAATTACGATGATGCGCATGACCAGATACGCGAGGACGATGGTAACAAGCGCGCGGTTGCGCGTTACCCATCGTCCGATTCGTTCGATGATGTTCTCGCGATAAGCAGTCACCGGTTGGGTGCCGAGCCAGTTCGAAATGTCCTTCGCGAGCGCGCCTACGGATTCGTAGCGATCGTTCTTCGCGGCCGCGGACGCTTTCGCGCAGATCGCGGCAAGCGGACGCGGAAGGTTTGACGGCAGGATCGCGAGGAGCATCGCGCCGAGGGCGAAGACGTCGGTCGACACGTCGACGATCTCGCCCTCCTCCTGCTCGGGCGACATGAAGCCGCGTGTGCCGGCGATCATCGCAACGCTCGCGCCGGCCTCGCGCGCCACGCCCCAATCCATCACCAGCACTTCGCCGAAGTCGCCGAGCATCACGTTCTCCGGCCTGAGGTCGCAGTGAACGATGCCGTTGGCGTGCGCGAACGAAACCGCTTCGCAGATGCGCAAGAAAACGCGCAGCAGTTCGGCCGTCGGCGCATTCAGTTCATCGAGCCGCCGTCCGCGAACGAGTTTCATCGCGTACCAAAGCCGCCCGTCCGGCAGCAGACCGGCGTCATGCAACGGCACGATGCCGGGATGTTCGAGTTTCGCGATCGTTCGCGCCTCGGTGCGCATATGCTCGACGGCGTGTTCCGAGGCTAGCTCGCTGGCCAGCACCTTGATCGCGACGCGGCGGCGTAGCTCGACGTCTTCGGCCTCGTAGACGACGCCCATCCCGCCGCGCGCGATCTCGTGTGCGATGCGGTAGCGCGTTTGGCTGAAATCGGGCAGCTCGGCGACGGCGCGCAAGTGTGCGACGGCGTTATCGGACAACCACGTCACGCGTCGACTCCCAACAACGACCGAACCTCGGTCCGATACTCGGCCTCGGACGCCGTAGCCTCGCGCAACACATCGAGAACGATGGCCCGGAAGCGGCGGCGCATCGCCGCCAGTCCGTTCGTCACGGTCGTCTCACTGATTCCGAAGCGCTCGCCGGTCTCGCGATACGTGGCGCCGTTCGCATTGTCGAGGTCGTACGTTTCGAAGAGCGCGAAACGCGTCGCATCGGCCTCCGCGCGCAGCCGCTCGACGGCAAGAGTGAACATGCTCCGCGCCCATTCGCGCTGAAAGTAATCTTCGGGACTCCCGCCGCGATCGTGATCGCGCGCGATCTCTGTCTCCGCATTTTCGAAATCGAGCCGCGCCAGATCGCCGCCACGCTTCTGACGTAGCGATGCCTTGATCTCGTTCGCGACAAATCGATCGAAGAGCAATCGCAGGAACGTCCGGAAGCTCGCTTTCGCAGCGTCGTACGCCGCGAGCGATCCATTCTCGAAACACTTCGCCAGAAACGCCTGCGTCGAATCTTCGGCATCCGCGAGCTCGCGTCCGCGCGCGACCCGCAGGTATTTGTACAGCGGCTTCCAATAGAGCGCGACGAACGTGTCGAACGCGCGCCGGCGCTGATCGTCGTTCTCGCTCGCAAGCGCGGCGATCACACTGCGGCGGGTGGTGGGGAACATGCGCGCGGCGACAGGTTAACTGACCGCTGCCAGTCCGTCGCGCAGTCCGCGCAGGTAGTGCTCACGCATCAGCGTCTCGAAAACGCTGTTCGTAGCCAGCAGGCGAAAGCGTTCGCCGAGGCGCGCGCGGCGGCGCAGATACGACAGGCGCCGCTCGTCGGCGAGCGTGCGCGTCTCCAGCTCGTGTACGCCGAGGAAGCCGGCCAGATCGGGATGCTTGCGGTAGAAGATCGCTCCCGACTGGCCGACGGTGTACTGGCGCCGCGCGAACGAATCGACCGTCATCGGATGGTGGTGACGTGTGACTGCCTTCGCGTTGTAGCGGATCTTCAGGCCGAACGAATCGAGGCGGAAGGCGAGCTCGGTGTCTTCCCAGGCAGCGGCCGGGAAGGTCGTATCGAACGGATTGTCGCCGAGGACGAATCGATCGATGGAGATGTTCGACGTGTAGAAAAAATTGAAGGGAACGATCTCGCCGTCGCGGATCAGTTTGTAGCCGAACTGCAGGCCGTAATCATTGATGTAGTCCATGAACGCCGTCACGCGCTCGCCCGGCGGCCAGCCGGTGTAGCCGAGGCAGGCGGTGAGGCGGTCGTCGTTGGCGTCGCGGTGGACGCGCGCGTGCTCGGCGAGAAATCGCGGCTCCGGCACCGTGTCGTCGCCGATGAAGAGGATGTAGCGTCCGGCCGCGAGCGAGACGCCGTGATTGCGCGCGCGGCCGGGGCCGGAGTTCGGCTGGGAGCGGAAGGTGACCGCGTAATTTTTCGCGCCGCGTTCGAGCATGACCGTTGCCGTTCCATCGTTGGAACCGTCGTCGATCACGATGACCTCGAAGTCGGGCGCAGCATCCTGCGCGTCGAGCGCATCGAGGACGCGCAGCAGCATCGGCAGGCGTTTGTACGTCGGGATGACCACGGAAAAATACGGCTCGAACATCGGGCGGCGGATTGTAGCGTCAGAGTGGAATGAAGAGGAGTAGGTCGAGGCTGAACGTGACGCGCATCGGCTCCACGCGTTCGATTTCACGGGGCCGGTAGATGGAGAGGAGGACGTCGTGGACAGCGTCGCGATCGAGATCGGCAGTCGTCGTCGCGCGGCGTTGATCGATGATGGCGAAGTCATTCGCAAACGTCTCGATCGTGCGCTGAACGCGATCACGTCCGGCGCCGCGCAGCTCGACGAAATCGTCCGGCGCAGGGATGGCGACGAGAAGTTTTCCATCGTCGCGAAGGACACGCCGGAACTCGCTGCTGTTCATGCGCGCGGTGATCGTCAGCACACGCGTGAACGTCGCGTCCCCGTACGGGATGAAGCGATCGGCGTTGGCGACGATCCATTCGCAATCGGGATAACGCCTCACGGCGGCTTCGATCGCGGGGAGCGAGATGTCGACGCCGTGCGCGTCGCAGTCGAGCGATCCGAGGTAGAAGCCGTCGCCGCAGCCGGCCTCGAGGACGGCATCGTTCGTCGTCACATTCGCCATCGCTTTGATCGAATCGAGCAGCGGCGCAGTCACGCCGCGATCGTGCAGCCGGCGCCGCGCCGCCACCGCATCCGCCGTATCGCCGGGCTGTTTGGATCGCCGGTCCTGCGGCTGCAGCAGGTTGATGTAGCCGCTGCGCGCGACGTCGAACGAATGTCCGCGCGCGCAGATCACGCGGCGCTCCTCGCGCACGAGCGGCTGGTGACACGTGCGGACGGTGCAGAGCAGCATGACCACTACAATTGAACCATGCACCGTTCCACGCGGCGGCTCCTCTGGCTCGTCGCGGGTCTGCTCCTGTTTCTGATCGCCTCGGCGTTGCTGTATCAAGCCGGGATGGCGCGACTGGAAGGAAAGCCGCGCACGTTCTGGGACAGCTTCGAATGGTCCGCTGAAACGCTGAGCACGACCGGCTACGGCGCCGACAGCCATTGGCGCCATCCGGCCATGGTGGTGCTCGTAGTGGTCGTGCAGTTCGCGGGCGTCTTTCTCGTCTTCCTGATCGTGCCGATTCTCCTGGTGCCGTTTCTCGAAGAACGATTCGAGCGCCGCGTTCCGCGCATCGCGCCGAGAATGGCCAATCACGTGATCGTGTATCGCTACGGACCGGCCGTGGAGACGCTGCTGCAGAATCTGGCCGCACACGATGTTGCCTCGATCGTCGTCGAAACGGACGAGAGCGCGGCGCGTTCCGTGCTCGAACGAGGACTGCCGGCCGTCTTCAGCCGCGCCGAGGAGGACGCGCTCGATGTGTGCCGGCTGCCGTTTGCGCGCGCGCTCGTCGCGAACGGACGCGACGAAGAAAACGCGGCGCTGATTCTTCGCGCGCGGCAGATGGGCTTTCGCGGCGAGATCTTCGCCTTCGTCGAAGAGCCGGCGCATCGGAAGCCGATGGAGCTCGCGGGCGCGACCGCCGCGTACACGCCGCGGCACATCGTCGCGGCGGCGCTTGCGGCGCATGCGAGCGATCGGATTAGTCCTCGCCTTCCCGGCGCCGAGGAACTGCCGCTCGGACATCGCGAAATTCGCGTCGCCGCAACGAGTCCGCTCGCCGGCCTCACGCTCGGCGCTTCGAACCTCGGCGCGGCCAGCGGCGCGATCGTGGTCGGCCAGTGGATTCGCAATCGCCTCCACGCGCGCTGCGATGCGGCCATGGTCATCGAGCCGGGCTCGATTCTGGAGATCGCCGGCGACGATGCCTCACTCGGTCGCGCCGCGGCGATGATCGGCAGCAACTTCCTTCGACGAAGCGGTCCGTATCTCATAGCCGGTTTCGGCGAAGTCGGGCGCAAGGTGCATGAGCTGCTCACCGACGCCGGCGAAGAAGTGCGCATCGTGGAGCGGCAGTCCGCGCCCGGCGTCGACGTCGTCGGCAACGTGCTCGATTCCTCGGTGCTCCAACGCGCGTCGCTGCACGAATGCCGCGCCGTGGTGCTGGCGCTGGACAGCGACGACGCGACGTTGTTCGCAACCGTCATTACGCGCGACGCCGCGCCGGACGTCCCGGTCATCGCGCGCGTCAATCACTCGCGCAACATCGACAACATCTACCGCGCCGGCGCCGACTTTGCCCTCTCCATCTCCGACATCTCCGGTGAGATGCTCTCCTCCCGCCTCCTCGGACACGTGGCCCGCTCGCGCGACGAGCACCGCCGCGTGGAGCGCTTCACCGCGCATTCGACTCGTGCGCTGCGAGATCTCAGTCTGCGCCAGCAAGGCTGTTCGCTGCTGGCGATCGAGCGCGACGGCGCGTTTGTACCTGTAACCGCGGACGCCGTCATCCAAACGGGTGATCACCTCTACGTTTGCGGCGCGGCTGACGCAGTGCGGGAATTGGATTTGGCCTGAGCCTCTGCAAGCGGGCGTGGTCGCGCGCGGAGGCGCGCTTAGCAATGCAGCCCCGCGCTCTGCGCGGGGTTTCGTAAGCCGCCGAATGCGGCGGCCGCGGAGGCGGCCGCGACATATTTCGCGCGGAAGACCATTTTGTAGTGGCCGCCTCCGCGGCCACAGACTTCCTTCACGCCGGTTTCCCCCGCGCAGAGCGCGGGGCTGGATTGCCGAGCGCGCCTCCGCGCGCGACCGGTTCGGAGCGAGTTTGAGATTCGCAAGCGGCCCGGCGCTTGCTCTGAAACGTCGCAGGAGGACGTGATGAACGTCAAATCGCCGACTCACCAGACGCTGAAGCGACTGATTCCGCCGCTGACGGTGTGGGCCATCGGCAAGATTCTCGAGACGCCGAGTGTCAAGGGCAGCGTGATGCAGCTGGACGGCGTTGCGTACAAACAGCGGCACAACGCGGCGCGGTCGATCAAGCGCGGCGTGAAGAATGCGAAGTCGAATTCCTCCTGGCTCGCCGCCGGCGCCGCGGCGATCGTCATCGGCCTCGGGCTGGTGACGAAGGCGACGCGGCGGAAGTGAAGCTCCCGGCATCGCTGCGGCGCGATGTGGAGGCGCTCGCCACGCGCATCGGCGAGCGGAACGTGGCGCATGAGCGCGCGTATGCACAGGCGGCGGGGTACATCGAGCAGTCGCTGCGGAATGCGGGGTTCAGCACGGCGCGGCAGACGTTCGAAGTCGAAGGCGTCGATTGCGCGAACGTCGAGGCGGCACTGGCTGGTGAGAGCAGCGAAGTCGTCGTCATCGGTGCGCATTACGACAGCGTGATCGGCTCGCCCGGCGCGGACGACAACGGCAGCGGCGTGGCCGCGCTGCTCGCGCTCGCACGCGCGTTCGCGAAGCAGAAACCGGCGCGGACGGTGCGCTTCGTTTTCTTCGCGAATGAAGAGCCGCCGTATTTTCAATCCGCGGCGATGGGAAGCTGGCGCTACGCGAAACGCTGCCGCGAACGAAAAGAGAACATCGTGGCGATGCTCAGTCTCGAGACCATCGGCTACTTCAGCGACGAGAAGGGAAGCCAGCAGTATCCGTTGGCGGATCACAGCTATCCGTCCGCCGGCAACTTCATCGCATTCGCGTCGAATCTGAAGTCGGCTGCGCTGCTCGATCGCACGATCGCTGTTTTCCGCGCGCATTCGGCTGTTCCTGCCGAGGGGGGCGCCTTGCCGGAGGAAGTGCCGGGAGTGGCGTGGTCAGACCAGTGGTCATTCTGGCAGTTCGGATATCCGGCGGTGATGCTCACCGACACCGCGCCGTTCCGCAATCCGCACTACCACCGAAGCACGGATCGTCCGCACACGCTCGATTACGATCGACTGGCCGGCGTCGTCGAAGGATTGGAGCACGTCGTGACCGATCTCGTTACGGCGTGAACAGCTTCTTCACCGATTTCACGACGACGATCGTGGCGCTGACGCCGCCGACGAGCGCACCGATCAGCAGTCCGGCCGCGCCGCCTGCGGCCATCTTCGCGACGCCGGATCCGCCGCCCTTTGACGGCGCGGTTTTGTAGACGACTACCGGCTTTGCGGCCCGAGCCGGCGTCTGCTCCTCTTTCTCTTTCACCGTCCGTTTCGCGTCGGTTTCCGCTTTAAGGCTGCCATGCGAGCGCGCATAGACCTGCGTGAACTCGGCGCCGAAGAGGACGATTTGCGCCGAGTAGTAGACCCAGAGCAGGACCAGGACGAGCGATCCGGCGGCGCCGAAGCTCGATCCGACCGCGCTCTTTGCGAAGTAGATCCCGAGCGCGAACTTGCCGAGGACGAAGAGGATCGACGTCAGCGCGGCGCCGAGCCAGACATCGCGCCATTCGATTTTCAAATCCGGAAGCAGCCGGAAAATCCCCGCCATCAGCACCGTGACAACGACGAATGAAAACGCAAGCTCCACGACGTGCCAGAGCGCTTCGCCTCCGGGAAGGTGGCTGCCGGCAAACTTGCCCATCGCGGCGATCGCGGTATCGATGACCAGCGAAACCAGCAGCAGAAAACCGAGGCCGAGGACCATGGCGAAGGAGAGGAAGCGATCCTTGATCATCCCCATGATGCCGCCGCCTTCTTTCGGCTTCACGTCCCAGATCGTGTTGAGCGCGTCCTTGAGTTGACCGAAGACGCCGGATGCGCCGAGGAGCAGCGTGACGATGCCGAGGACCGTGGCTATCGTGCCGGTTTTCGGCTTGGCCGCGTTCTTGACCATCTCCTGCATGCCTGCGGCAGTGGTCGCGCCGAGGACGCCGTGGAGCTGCGCGAAAATTTTATTCTGCGCGGCGTCGTGTCCGAAAACCAGACCGGCGATGGCGATGACGATCAGCAGCAGAGGGGCCAGCGAAAAGATCGTGTAGTAGGCCAGCGCCGCGCCGAGGCGCGGCACTTTGTCACCCGTGAATTCGCTGATGGTCTGTTTGAAAAGTCCCAGGTATTTCTTCATCTCTCGCTCACCTGTCGTTGAGCGGAGCAATGGATGTACCCGGTCTATTTGGGTAGATCGGAATTGAAGATGTCGTCGGACGCCCACCACCGTCCGTTCAATTTCTTCCAGAGCACCATGTACTTGCCCGTGTCTTTGATAGCCTGACCGCTGGCGGGACGAAGCGAAAGATCGTAACGGCCCGTTTCGACGGCAACGTCGCTGGACGGCTGCGTGACGTTCGAGCTGGTGAGCGCGAGGTCCACCGAACCGGTCGCCAGGAAGCCGGACCAGAACTGCTGGATGGCATTGCGTCCGCGCATCGGAGGATAGTTCGGCGCCATGACGACGGCATCGGGCTCATAGAAGTTGTTGACCAATGTTTGGGCATTTCCGGTGCGCGCGTTCGCCGCGAAATCGGCGTTGGCGCGGCGGATGGCGTTCTCGGCGTCGCCCGGTGAATAGTCCGAGGAGATGCGTGGGGACGAGGAACAAGCGGTGAGAATTGCGGCAGTGGCTGCCAAAATGAATCGCTTCATAGCCCCTCCTTCGATGGATTACGGCGCTTGACGGCGCGTGGATGACTACAATAGCGCGATGCGCTCCCAACGTCCTGCTCTTGCGGCCGCTCTTCTCGCCGTTGTCATGGCCTGCCACAGTCCGACGTCGCCGACCGATGGCAAGACCGCGGGATCGGGAGGAACTACGGAGCACGGCCGGCTTTCGGGCATCGTGACGATTGGTCCGAACTGTCCGGGCCCGCAGAACGACAGCAATCCATGTCCGACGCAGCCGTCCGCATACGCGGCGCGGAAGATCCAGGTGTGGGACGCGGCGAAGAAGACGCTGCTCTTCACCGTCGACATCGATTCGCAGGGGAGCTACCTGATCGATCTGACGCCGGCAACATACATGGTGGACGTGAAGCCGAACGGCATCGACCGCACGTCCGACCTGCCGAAGGCGATCGACATCCACGCGAACACCGTCACCAAGGTGGACGTGAACATCGATACCGGCCTGCGATAGCCATTTCGTGCGCAGCACTTTGGAGTGCGCGCGGCAGAGCCGCCGCTTTGCGAGTGCGGATGGAGGCGTGACGGTACTGCCACTCGCCGCATCTCCGCCGCCCTCCCAAAGCGGTGGCTCGATCGCCACTGCACTCCAAAGCTTCGCGAAATGTGCCGCGCGTTACGCGAGCATCAAACACGCAGCAAATACAAAAAGGCCGGCATTACGCCGGCCTTTGTTGTCGCCGCGAGTCGTGCCGCGGCCTAAGCCTTCAGGTGCTTGCTGACCAGAGCAGTCATCTCGAACATCGAGACCTGCTTCTTGCCATTGAAGATCTTCAGCAGCTTGTCGTCCGCGTTGATCATCCGCTTGTTGGTCTGGTCCTGAAGGCCGTTCG
>DASYJY010000167.1:0-15189 GCA_035995985.1 Thermoanaerobaculia bacterium
CGAGCTGTTAGCTCTTAGCTATTGGCTCTTAGGGGAACCCGATTCGCGCCGCCCCCTAAGAGCTAACAGCTATGAGCTCAGAGCTAACTACCACCTCATCAAATTCGCTTCATCCACATCGATCGTGTGCCGGTGATGAAAGAGGGAGATGAAGATGGCCAGGCCGACGGCGGCTTCGGCGGCGGCGATGGCCATCACGAAAAAGACGAAGAGGAGTCCGTGGAGTTGGTGGAACTGGCGCGCATAGGCGACGAACGTGAGGTTCACCGCGTTCACCATCAGCTCGATGCACATGAAGATGGTGATGCCGTTGCGCCGCGTCAGCACGCCGCAGACGCCGATGGTGAAGAGGATCGCGCTGAGGATCAGGAACCAGTGCGTCGGGATCATGACGTCTCCTCGTTCTTTGGCACGCCCGTGCGGCCGCTGAGCAGCAGCGCGCCGACGATCGCCGCCAGCAGCAGGATCGACACCATCTCGAACGGGAAGATGTAGGCCTCGAACATCTTGATGCCGATGGTCCGCGCATCTGAAACGAACGGACCGTCAGGCAACTTCGTGACGCCGAACTTGGCGAGGTAATAGATCAACGCCAAGCCGAACGCCGCGCTGGATGTGTAGCCGAGGAACTGTTGGACGGGACGCGTGTGGGGCTCGGCTTGATGCTGCAGGTTGAGCAGCATGATCACGAAGAGGAAGAGGACCATGATCGCGCCGGCATAGACGATGACCTGCAGCGCAGCCAGGAACGGCGCCTCGAGCAGGACGTACATCACCGCCAGCGCGAAGAAGGATGCCACCAGCGACAGCGCGCCGACCACCGGATTGCGGTGCAGCACCACCATGGCCGCGAAGATCACGGCGACGGCGGCGAAGAAGAAAAAGATGATGAAGGAGATCATCGTCAGATCCACCTCTGGGCAATGAACAGCGCCACGATCACGATGTTGATCACCGCCAGCGGGAGGAACACTTTCCAGCCGAGTTTCATCAGCAGGTCATATTTGAGCCGCGGGATCGTCCAGCGCACCCAGACGAAGATGAAGAGCAACATGCTCACTTTCGCAACGAACGCCAGCACCGACAGCGCGAAGCCGAGGGCGTTGGGCGGCTCGTTGTACCAGGGGATGTCCCATCCGCCGAGGAAGAGTGTCGTGATCAGCGCCGACATCGTGGCCATGGCCATGTACTCGGACATGAAGAAGAGCGCGAACTTCATTGACGAGTACTCGGTGTGATACCCCGCCACCAGCTCGGCATCCGCTTCCGCAAAGTCGAACGGCAGCCGATTGGTTTCCGCGAATGCGGAGACGAAGAAGACCACGAACGCAATCCACATGGCCGGCGAGAAGATGTTCCAGGCCGGAAGTTTGATCGCATTGAAGAGCACGAACGAGCCAGTCTGCCGCCAGACCACGTCGACGAGCGACAGTGATCCCGCCGCCAGCAGCACGCTGACCGCGGCCAGAGTGAGCGAGAGCTCGTACGAGATCATCTGCGCCGAGGCGCGGATGCCGCCGAAAAGCGAGTACTTGTTCGCGGAGGCCCATCCCGCCATCACGATGCCGTAAACGCCCATCGAGGCCAGCGCGAAGATCAGCAGGATTCCGATGTTGACGTTGGCGATGATCGGCTCGAACAACCGTCCGCTCGGCAGTAGAAACGGCCGGCCCCACGGCACGACGGCGATCGTCGTCAACGCCGGAATGAGGCCGAACATCGGCGCGATCGTGTAGAGGATCTTGTTCGCCCTCGCCGGCAGCATGTCCTCTTTGAGGATGAACTTGAGCGCGTCGGCGAACGACTGGAAGAGGCCGAACGGACCGACGCGATTCGGGCCGGGGCGATCCTGAATCAGCGCGCTGCCGCGGCGCTCCACCCACACCATGATCGGCGTGACGTTGAGCATCGCGCCGAGCACGACGGCGATCTTCAGTCCCGAGAGCCCGACGTCAACCCAATCGATCCCGTGCATGCCTTCTACGCCTGCGCTCCCGCCGGCTCGAACTCCGGAATGCGCTCGAAGCCGCGGAACTCGGCGGCGTCTTTGTAGAGTGCTGCTCCGATGCGGCGGTACAACTCCAGGTCGGTGACCGCCTGCCCTTTCGGCGGATAGGCCTGATGGATGCGCTGCACGCGTCCTTGCAGATTCGTAAACGTCCCTTCCTTCTCGACATGAATCGTCGAAGGGAGCAGGACGTCGGCGATATCGTTCAGCGGGTGGTTCGCATCCCACGACATCACCACGAGAAACTTTGCCTTGCGGAGATTCGCTACGACGGCAGGATCGTTCGCGCGTTCGCTGAACATAGCGTCGGTGACGAAAAGGACGTCGATACCTTCGGCGCCGTTGGTCAGCAACTCTTCGATCGATGACTCGCCCAGCGTCGCCGCAACACCACGATAATTCGGCGCCGCCTGCGTGCCGAGGAGCCATTCCGTGCGCGACTTCATCTTGATCGGACCGATCGGATCGACCATCACGCCGGCTGTCGCTCCCATCTTTCCGACGAACAGCTCTTTCGCCAGCCACGCTTCTTCGTTGGTCATGTTCGCGGAGAAAATCGCAGCGGTTTTCGTCGCCCCGTTGACCGCGTTCGCGATCGCTTCCAGCGCCTCACTCCACGTCGAGATGCCGAGGTAATCATCCTCGGTGCGCACTTTCGGGACGACCACCCGGTCGGTGTCGTAACGCTCATACGAGAAGCGCCCGAAGTCGCACAGCCAGTGATCATTGACCTCGGGATTCACACGCGGTCGGTAGCGGAAAACCTGCCCCTGCCGGAAGCCGACGAAGATGTTGCAGCCGACGTCGCAACCGTTGCAGACCGAATCGGCGGACTCGAGGTTCCACACGCGCGATTCGAATCGGAACTCGCGCGTGGTGAGCGCGCCGGTCGGACAGACGTCGGTGACGCACGCGGACATCCAGTTGTCCAGCGGCGTCCCCGGAAACACGCCAACCTCGGTCGATGCGCCGCGCTTGAAGAACGCCAGCTCGCTCGTGCCGGTGATCTCGGACGTGAACCGGATGCAGCGCGTGCAGTGGATGCAGCGGTTCATGTTCTGCACGACGTGCGGCCCGATCGGCGTCCGGTCCATGCCGGGATAGGTGCGCTTGAACTCGCCGTAGCGCGAATTCACGGTGCCGTAGTTGAAGGAGTAATCCTGCAGCGGACACTCGCCGGCCTTGTCGCAGATCGGGCAGTCGAGCGGATGGTTGATGAGCAGAAACTCCATCTGGCCCTTGCGCGCGGTGTCGACCTTCTCGTTCCAGACGTGGATCTTCATCCCGTCCTTGACCGTGGTCGAACAGCCGGCCTGCAGCTTCGGCATCCCTTCGATCTCGACCAGGCACATGCGGCACTGCCCGACGACGGTGAGCGATGGGTGGTAGCAGAAATGAGGGACGTGGATGTCGGCCGCTTTTGCGGCCTCGATGCAGTTGATCCCTTCCTGCACTTCGACTTCGACGCCGTCGATGGTGATCTTTGCCATAGAGGTTCTCGGGGCTCCGAAGCGGAATGCAGAATCAGCGCCGTGGAGGCTGCTGGCGAATTTTCACGGAGCAGAATCCGTGAAAGTTTTCACAAGCGCGGAGAATACTCGCGGGGTGTTGGCGCGTCAATCATCGTGGCGCCACCGCGGCGCGTTGTAGACTCTGACCAATTCATCCGACGCAATCCGCGTCCACATCATCAGGAGCAAACTTGAGAAAAGACATCGTCATCGCCATCGCCGGCATCGCCATCGTCGGCGCGATCTGTTTTGGGCTGGCTATCTGGAAGTCCGACATGAAGCCGTTCGCGTCGATGCGCTCCGGCGCAACCACGACGACCGCGACCACATCGACCGCCGCCGGCGCGCCCGATCACGTGATCATGCACGTCAACGGCGAGCCGCTCACGGAGGCCGAATTCGCCGCCGCCTTCTCCCAAATCCCGCAGGAGATGCAGCAGCAGTTCTCCTCGGAACAGGGCAAGCAAGCCTTCGCCGAGCAGCTGGTGCGCCTCAAAATCCTGGAGCAGGAAGGGCGCAAGCTGGGCGTCGAAAAAGATCCGAAAGTTGCCGGACAGCTCGCCGCCGATCAATCGAACATCATCGCCGCCGCCACCGCGCAGAAGCTGATGCCGGCGCCCAACGAGGCCGCGGTGCAGAAGTTCTACAACGACAACAAGAAGAACTTTGAAGCGACGGACCTGAGCCACATTCTCATCGCCTACCAGGGCGGCGCGGTGCCTCCCCGCAATGGCAAACCGCTTAGCCAGGGCGACGCGCTGAAGAAGGCGCAGGCGATCGCGAAGCAGGCCAAGGCCGGTGCGGATTTCGCCAAGCTGGCGCGCGAGAATTCCGACGACGCGGCCTCCGCCGACAAGGGCGGCGCCCTCGGGCCGTTCAGCCCGGGCATGCTCCCGCCGGAGATCGAGTCGCACGTCACGCAGCTCGGACCGGGTCAGGTCAGCGATCCCGTTCCGTCGCGCTACGGCGTCCACATTTTCAAAGTCGGTGCGCACACCTCGCAGCCGCTCGAGCAGGTCCGCGCCGGCATCAGCCGCCGCGTGCAGCAGCAGGCCACGCTCGAGAAGGTCGAGCAGATGCGCAAGGCCGCGAAGGTCGAATTCGATCCGAAGTTCTTCCCCGAGGCCGCCAAGGCGGCGCCGCCGGTGCTGCCGGCCGCGAAAAAACCGTAGTTACACCATGACCAATCGCCCCGCCCGCGTCCTCGTCGTCGAGGACAACGAGATGAACATGCAGCTCGTCGAGTACCTGCTCGAAGAGGGCGGCTACCAGATCGTGAAAGCCGCCAGCGGCGAGGACGCGCTCTCCATCGCCCGCGGCGGCGACCCGGTCGATCTGATCCTGATGGACATCCACCTCCCCGGTATCGACGGCCTGAGCGTGATCCGCGAAATGAAATCGGACCCGCAAACCGGCGCGATCCCGATCCTGGCCCTCACCGCCCACGCCATGCGCGGCGATAAGGACCGTTTCCTCGAAGCGGGATGCGATGGCTACATCTCGAAACCGATCGACGTGAAGACGTTTTTGACGTCGATCCGGTCGTACATGCGGGGGTAATCCGTTTAACCACAGAGACGCAGAGCGCACAGAGGCTCTCTGTGTCCCTCTGTGCGCTCTGTGGTTTGAACGGTAGCTGCTCGCTACAACCCGTCGTATTTCGAATATCCGCGGTCGCCCCAAAAATCGCGCGGCTCCGTCACGACGTACGCGATCTTCGTGATCGCTTTGATGTTCTTCAACCCCAACTTCATCGGGACGACCAAACGCAGCGGCGCGCCGTGGTCGGTGCCGAGGGGATGTCCGTTGAGGTGGGTGGCGAGGAGCGTCTGCGGATGATGCGCGGTGGGGAGATCGATCGAGACGTAGTACGGATCGGGATTGCCGCGACCGTCGAGGTTCACCGACGATTCGATCGCCGCCCACTTCGTGCCGTCCGCAGGCGGAAAGGCGCGCAGCAGCTCGGAGAAACGGATCCCGCTCCATCCCGCGATGGCGCTCCATCCTTCCACGCAGCAGAGCCGCGTGACCTGCTCGTGTTGAGCGAAGCGAGCGAGATTGGGCTGACGGAGAACGACGTCGGAACCGGCTGCAAGCCCGGTGATTGTCAACGTCCACGTATCGAGATATTCGGGTGACGGCGTCCGCCCCTCGTAGTTGTTGCGCAGCGGCGTGACGTCGCGCTTCGAATACGTCCGCACCGTCCGATTCGGCGAGTACAACGCTTCGGCGATGTCGTCATCGAACGTCAGCGCGCGATTCTGAAATCGTTCGCTGCGGTCTTTGGAGAAGCCAACGCGCGCGGCAACCGTGTCGAGAAAATCCGTGGCACGCTCGCCGACGACGCGCTTCTTCGACGACACCGGCGCAATCCACCACATCCCTGCCGCCGCAGCCAATGTACCCGCGCCGAAGAGGATGAAATCGCGGCGCGATCGTTTGCGCAGTTTCGTTTCGTCGGTCCAGACCTGCGGCAGTTCGTCGCTCATTCCGCGCCTCCGAGTCGCGTCGACCATCCCACCACCATCGACCGCATCGTGTCCCAGCCGTCCACCAGCACCAGGATCAGATGCGGGATCAGGAAGAGGACGAAGTAGATCATCACGATGAAATGAACGATGCGCGCGCCGTCGTACGAGCCGAACATCCGCTCCAGCCACCAGAGCTGTACCGGCTTGTGCATCGCCCACCCGCTCGCGATCGCCAGCGCGCCGGCGACCGGCATCGACGCATACGCACCTCGCTGCAGCGCGTTGTACTTGGTGGAGATGACCGGATGCGCCCACGGACGCCGCAGAATTCGCATCGGCACGACGCCGGCGTAGTAGCGGATCATCGCCAACCCCTCGTCGACCATCCTCCGCCGCGGCAACAGCGCGCGGTAACCGCGCCCGAGGATCAGGCCCAATAAATAGAGGATGCCGTTGGCGATGAAGAGGTAGACGAACAGCCAGTGCCATCGCAGGCCGCCAGCCAGGTTGAAAACGCCCAGGCCGAAATGGTCGTAGAACCAGGATGGATCGGCCTTCGCTCCCGGCACGTGCCGAGCGATGGCGATGCCGAGGTCCGCGAGGTAATCGCGGCTGTGCGTGACGGGATTCGGCTTGTGCAGAAAGACCGGAGAGGCCCAGTAGATCGACAGGCCGCTGACGATCATTCCGAACAGAATCGGCACATTCAGCCAGTGCGAGGCCCGCACGAGCGCGTGATGTTTGATGACGACGAGGCGCTGGCCGGAGTGCGGATCGACGACTTCCTCAGCGATGATTTCTGCAGGCGGCGCTTCTTCAACGACCGGCTCCTCGACTACCACCGGAACATCAACCGCCGGTTCCTCTGCGTCCATGAGCGTCATAAATTACCATGCGTCCCGCATGCGAATACTCGTTCTGGGCGCCGGCCGTATGGGCTTCGGCGCAGTTCACGATCTCGTCAACCAGCCCGATGTCGAAGAAGTCACCGTCGCCGACGTCGCTGCCGAGCGCGCGCACCATATCGCGTCGGCGGTCCGAGGGAACGTCACACCACGAGCGATCGACGTCAGTAATCACGAAGAC
This sequence comes from Thermoanaerobaculia bacterium, assembly GCA_035995985.1. Lineage (GTDB taxonomy): Bacteria > Acidobacteriota > Thermoanaerobaculia > Gp7-AA8 > Gp7-AA8 > JADGNZ01. The sequence continues at coordinate 7,077 of DASYJY010000167.1, forward strand.
GTCGTCGCGCTCATGCGCGGCCACGACTCCGCCATCTCCTGCGTCAACTACTGGCTCAACGAACGCCTGGCCCGCGCCGCGATCGAAGCCGGCACGAACTTCTGCGACCTCGGCGGCAACAACGATGTCGTCGACGCCGAGCTGGCCCTCGACGCCGAGGCGAAGAGCCGAGGGATCAACATCATCCCCGACTGCGGCCTCGCGCCGGGGATGGTGGCGGTGCTCGTCGCGCACGGAGCGGCGAAATTTGAAACACTCGACGAAATCCACATCCGCGTCGGCGGTCTCCCGCTCGATCCGAAGCCGCCGCTCGATTACCAGCTCGTCTTCTCGGTCGAAGGACTGATCAACGAATACATAGAACGCGCCCGCGTCCTTCGTGACGGCAAGATCGCGTTCGTCGATTCGATGACCGAGGTCGAGGAGCTGGAGTTCCCGGCGCCGTTTGGAAAGATGGAGGCGTTCCAGACCTCCGGCGGCACGTCGACACTTCCGGAAACGTTTCTCGGATCGGTCCGTGACCTCGACTACAAAACGATCCGCTACCCCGGCCACTGCGCCCAGTTCAAAACGATGATCGACCTCGGACTCTGCAGCAGCGAGAAGATCACCGTCGACGGTGTGACCGTGTCGCCGCGGAGAGTGCTCGGCGATCTCCTCGTCCGCAATCTCCCTGCCGACGAGCCGGACGCGGTGCTGGTGCGCGTCGAGTTCGTGGGCGACGGACGCCGCCTCCGCTACGACATCATCGATCGCTACGACGAGACCACCGGCCTCTCCGCGATGATGCGCACCACCGCCTTCCCCGCCTCGATCGTGGCGCTGATGATGGCTCGCGGTCAGACCACGCAGAAGGGCGCGCTACCGCAGGAGCGATGCATCCCGCCGGAGCTGTTCATGTCGGAACTGGCCAAGCGAAACATCGTCGTCAACGTGTCGTGACTTACGGCCGGTGTGCGAGAGGCGTCAAACTGCAGCGTCCCGTGGCTTGAACGCGAAGCGCGGCCACGCCGTCCGTCGCCAGCCAGGCTACGCGCTGGCTATCGAGGTCCGCGCGCAAACGCTCGGCTACGATCTTGAGTTTGGCAGGCGAGGAAATGTCGTCGATCTCGCCCCATCCGGCCTCCAGTGGACGCGGGCCTGTGAGCGACCAGACATAGAGCGGGACGCCGATAGTGGAGAGATATCCGCGGATCGACGCCGGATCATGCGAACTGCCGTCGTTCCGGTGGTTGAGGACCACGACGACGGCGCGGCGATTTCCGCCCGTGATCGCATCGAGCCCCGCTACGCCTGCAGCGTCCGCGAACATCCGCGGCGCATTCTCGTCGACGCGGCCGCTGTACGCGCGGGTCAGTAACCACATCATTCCTCCCTGCGCCGCCTCAACATAGGTCGATGGAGGGAACATTACCGCGGACATGTTGCTGGTGCTCGTGTGCCGCTCCGCGAGCGGCCAGAGAAGTTGAAGCCACGTATCGTTGGAGAGCGAGAACAGGTGCTGCTCTTGGACTATGTGGGGACCCTGCATCATCGCGGGACTCATCCGGAGATCGAGCGCTTTCATGGCGTCGCGTGGATCGGGATCGAGTACCACGATGACGAGAGCCCGCCCCTTTTCGATCGCGCTGACGCGCACTGGCGACCCGCCGCTCACAAAACAACTGCCTCGATTCGGCGGCATCCGGCCGCCCGCCTCACGCACTGCCACGGGCGTCAGGGGTGAGTCGGCCGTATCTCCGACGCCACCACCGATGACGAGCTCGCGGCGCGAGACGAAACCGTCTTCGAATCGCATCGACGCCGCAAGGACATGCGGCTGATTGACGTCGAGACGCGGCAACTTCGCGTGAAGATCGCCATCCAGCGGCACAACCTTGCCATCGATCTTGAGCGACGACTTCGCCGGTTTGGCAGCCATCAGATGTTCCCACCGCAACTCCGCCGACACCGGCCGTCCGTTGATGTCGTTCTTCACCGAGATCACGAAATCGGCGAGCGGACGCGGCAGATTGACCGACTGGGACGCGCGCGCCACCTCATCGCCGCGCGCGTCGTATCCGATCGCGACCAGATCGCCCGGCGCGATCGATGGACCGAAATCGACGGTCACGCTCCATGGCTCCTTCTGCAACGCCGCTACCTGTTTGCCGTCGAGCAGGATGTGAATCGATTTGACGGCCGGTCCCGGCTGCAGGTCGATCCGCTGCGGTCCGGAGATGAGCCCGAGGAAGAGCGTGAGAAAAACGAGCTGCGTGGCCATTTTCCGTCGATTCTATGCTGGGAACGCGGGCGTCCCGCCCGCCGGACTTGACAAAATCCTGCCCCACAGCAGGCAAGACGCCCGCGCTCCCAGCGCGCGTAATTCCCGAATGCACTTACTCATCCGCTGGCTCCTCAACACGCTCGCACTCTTCGTCGTCGTCGAGCTGGTGCCCGGTTTTCACTACCGCTCCATCGTGTCGCTCGCGATCGCGGCATTGGTCCTCGGCCTCCTCAACGCCATCGTCCGGCCGATCCTCTTCGTCCTGACGCTGCCGCTGACGATCGTCACGCTCGGACTCTTCCTGATCGTCCTCAACGCGATCATGCTCGAGCTGACGTCCTTCTTTGCTCCCGGCTTCCGCGTCGACAACTTCGTCGCCGCCATCATCGGCGCAATCGTGCTGGCCATCATTTCGTGGATCACGAACCGCATCGGCCGCAAGCCGGAACGGCGTAGCTGACACAGCGGGACGAATCACCTACACTACGCGCTTCAGGAGCCATCGCTTTGAACATCATCAAGAACCGCGTCGACGACGTGACCGTGCTCGACATCCAGGGAGTCATCAAGCTGGGTGAGAGCGCCCGCGAGTTCTCGAGCTACCTCGAGAAGGTGCTCAACGATGAGACCGGCCCGGTGATGATCAATTTCGAAGCGATCAACTACATGGACTCCACCGGCCTCGGCGAACTGATCGGCTACCTGCAGAAGTTCGAAGACCGCCAGCGCAAGATGGCCCTCGTGAAGCCGTCGCACCGCATCCTGGCCCTCCTCAAGATCACGAAGCTCGACACCGTCTTCAAGATCTTCGACTCCCGCGAAACCGCGATGGAGTACCTCACCGACCACGCGGCGTGAGGTGTGGCACAACACTCTTGTCTGTGCTGGTGACTCTCGGGACAACTGAGAATCGCAAGTAGCGGCACCTACGGCGCGGTGTTAGCATTCACCCCCTTTGATGACCCACACCCTCCTCCCCGTATTGCTCATGATCGTGATCGCGATCGTGGTCGGGATCGTGATGCTGGCACTGGCCTGGTTCGTCGGCAAGCACGCGCGGACGGCGTCCAAGCAGGAGCCGTACGAGAGCGGCGTGCCGGCACTGGATGAGAACCGCAAACGCGTTAACGTCCGCTTCTACCAGATCGCCATGCTCTTCATCCTCTTCGACATCGAAGCCGCGTTTCTCTATCCGTGGGCCGTCATCTATCGCGAAGCCACGACAGGGACGCACGGCGTGTTCCTCTTCGGCGAGATGCTCGTTTTCATCGTCCTCCTCGCCGTCGGCTACATCTACGTCTGGAAGAAAAAGGCATTCGACTTTTAGCTATGGCTGATCTGCATCCCGACAATCCATACGCGCCCGACCGCTTTCCCGATCTCAACAAGCCGGTCGAGTTTCCACCCGAGGCGAAGAAGAAGTTCGACTACATCCTCACGCGGTATCCGACGAAGGAAGCGTGCCTCTTGCCGACGCTGCACCTCGCGCAGGAAGTGTGGGGGTGGATTTCACCCGAAACCGTGCTTTACGTTGGAACGCTGCTCGACCTCTCGCCGGCCACGGTCTTTGGCGTCGTTTCGTTCTACAACATGTACAACCAGAAGCCGGTGGGCAAATACCACTTGCAGGTATGTACGAACCTGAGCTGCATGGTCCGCCGCGCCTATGACATTTACGACCATCTCTGCGAGAAACTGGACGTGAATCCCGGCGCCACGACAAATGACGGCCGCTACACCGTCGTCGAAGTCGAATGCCTCGGCTCCTGCGGTACCGCGCCGGTCGTGCAGGTCAACAACGACTATCACGAGAACATGGACGTATCGAAGATGGATGCGCTGCTCGCGGAGCTGAAATAGCAATGGATCCGATCAAAGTCCTAACGGCGAACATCGACAAGCCGAATTCGACGTCGATCGACGTCTATATCGAAGGCGGCGGCTACAATGCGATTGAAAAAGCGCTGAAGATGACGCGCGAGGAAGTCACGCAACTCGTCAAAGACTCCGAAATGCGTGGCCGCGGCGGCGCAGGATTTCCCACAGGGATGAAATGGAGTTTCGTTCCCAAGAACGCCCCCAAACCGACGTGGCTACTCTGTAACGCCGACGAATCCGAGCCCGGCACCTTCAAAGATCGCGTGATCATGGAGAAGGATCCGCATCTGCTCATCGAAGGAATGATCATCGCCGGCTACGCCATCGGCTCCAATCCGATGTCGTACATCTACATACGAGGCGAGTTCTATTACGGAGCCACGGTCCTCGACAAAGCCCTCGACGAAGCGCGAGCCAAAGGCTTCCTCGGCAAGAACATTCTCGGCAGCGGCTTCGACTTCGACATCACGGTCGCCCGCGGCGCCGGCGCCTACATCTGCGGCGAAGAAACCGGATTGATTGAATCCGTCGAAGGCCATCGCGGCCAGCCGCGCGTCAAGCCACCCTTCCCCGCCGTCATCGGCGTCTTCGGCGGACCGACCGTCGTGAATAACGTCGAAACGCTGGCCTGCGTCCCGTTGATCATTGACAAAGGCGCGGATTGGTTCAAATCATTCGGCACCCCGAAAAATACCGGACCGAAACTCTATTGCGTCTCCGGCTGCGTACGAAAACCGGGAGTCTATGAGTTCCCGATGGGCATCAATCTGAAAGAGCTCATCTACGATCACTGCGGCGGAATCCTCGGCGACCGCAAACTCAAGGCCGTAATCCCCGGCGGCGCCTCGGCACCGATGCTCCTGCCTGACGAAATCGATCTTCCTCTCAATTTCGACGCGGTCATGAAAGCCGGCTCGATGCTCGGCTCCGCCGGAATCATCGTCCTCGACGACTCCGTCTGTATCGTCGACGCCGTCTGGCGCCTGTCGAAATTCTTCGCCCACGAATCGTGCGGTCAGTGCACCCCCTGCCGTGAAGGAACGAACTGGCTTGAATCCGTCCTCGACCGCATCGAACGCGGCGAAGGCCGCAAACAGGACGCCGACCTGCTGCTCTCGATGTCGGACAACATCGGCGGCAAATCCCTCTGCGCCCTCGGCGACGCCGCCATCGGCCCCGTCATCTCCTCGGTCAAAAAGTTCCGGGACGAATACCTCCACCACATCGAGCACAAGAGCTGCCTGCCGGGGACGGTGCGGTACCGCCGGCTGGACGCGCCGGTGGCGGCGCACTAACTACGGCTCTGGTAACATTCGCGACGTGACAGATCTCTCCGAGCTTCTGACATTGCCGCCGGCGGAGCGCCTGCAACTCGTTGAAGCACTCTGGGACAGCCTGGTCGAAGTTCCCGATATTTTACCGATCGGCGATGACCTGCGCGAGGAGCTGGACCGGCGTCTGGCCGCGTACTACGCGAACCCGTCGTCGGCGAGGCCCTGGGCGGAGATCAACGCAGAGCTGTTCAAACGGAAGTGACGCCGCAACTTGTCATTTCTGCCGAGGCAGCCGCCGATATTGACGAGGCGGTGACGTGGCTGGGCGGCATCTCGGCGAACCTGCCCTTCGGATTCGAAGAGGAGTTGGAACGCGTTTACGCCTCCATCCTCGACTATCCCCAAATCTATCCGTCCGTGTACAGGACGTTTCGCCGGGCGCTGCTTCGCCGGTTCCCGTACTCCGTCTTCTATATTCTTGATGCTTCGGTTGTCCTGATCGTCGCGGTAATTCATCAATCGCGGGATGAGGAAACGTGGAAGAGACGCGCATGATCAGAGCCGTCAGGGTGATTTTCGCGTTCGTGCTCACCGGAGCAGCCGCCACTGTTCTTGCTGAGTCGCGCTCGCGAGGCATCCTTCTCGAAAACCTCACCTGGGTCGAAGCGGAGAAAGTCCTTACGCCGGATACCGTCGTAGTACTTCCGCTCGGTGCCGAGTCGAAAGAGCACGGTCCGCATCTGAAGCTGAAGAATGATTTTTTGATCGCGGAGTATCTGAAAAAACGCGTGTTGGAGAGCAGCAACGTCGTCGTCGCGCCGACCATCAATTACAGCTTCTATCCCGCTTTCCTCGAATATCCGGGATCGACATCGCTGCGATTGGAGACGGCGCGCGACATGGTGGTCGACATCTGCCGCTCGCTCTCAAAATTCGGCCCGAAGCGCTTCTACATTCTCAATACCGGCATTTCGACCTTACGTCCGCTCGCCGCAGCGCAGCAAGCACTTGTCGGGGACGGCATTGTGATGCGCTACCTGGACCTCCACGTCACTGAGCCGGTCGAAAAGCAGATCCGCAAAGAAGAAGGCGGGACGCACGCGGAGGAGATCGAGACGTCGATGATGCTGTACATGGCGCCGGAGTCCGTCGACATGAAAAAGGCCGTCAAGGATTACAACGGATCCAAGCCGGGCGGATTGACGCGCGATCCGAATGACAAAGGGACTTATTCGCCGAGTGGCGTATGGGGAGATGCGACATTGGCCACGCGCGAAAAAGGGAAAATCGTCACCGAGGCGCTGTTCAAAAGCATTCTTGGTGAGATTGAACAGCTGCGCAGCGCGCAGGTGCCGAAGTGATGTTTACGCAGCCATTCGCGATTCCGGCGTTCGCCCTTTTCATCGTCAGTATCCCGCTGGCGCTCGGGATGATTCCTCGCAACCGGCTCTACGGATTTCGGACACGACAAACGTTGGCAGATGACGCGGCCTGGATTGGTGTCAACCGGTTCGCGGCAATCGCGATCATGATCGCCAGCGCGATTTACGGCGCAGTTGCGACGGCCAATCCTTACAACCGCGATTTCTCCGTCTGGCTGGTGCACCTCGGGGCGTTCGCGATTCCGCTGGTTGTTGCGCTAAGCCTCGCCGCCCGATACGGGAAGCGTTCTTAAGACGTCCACTCGCACATGTATTCGCAGAAATCGGCGCCCTTCGCGCGGCACTTCGTTTCCGTCACGCGGGCATTTTTCGCGCCGCACATCTCAATGGCCTTCTTGTGCCACCCGACTACGGTCAGGCAATCGTGGCGCGAGAACATTGGCGCGTCGTAGGTGCGAAGCGCGGCCTTGTTGTCGGCCAGACGCTCATACGTGCGGCGGCCGGCGTCGTAATACATCTGATAAATTTGCGGCGCGCGCCGAAGGAGGCCGTGCGGATCGCCGGGCGAGAGCATGGCCCGATGCGCGCCGGTCAGATTGTGTGACGCCGACTTCGCGCCGATGACAAGGAAAACGTCGTCGCCCATCCCCATCTCCGCGGCGATGGCGTCATCGAGGCGCTGATTCAATTCGAATGGATACCAGGCGCCGGTGAGGATCGGCGTGCAGGCACTGCGATCGGCATCAGAAAGCCTGGCCAGAACGCGCTGCACGCCTTCCTCGCCGCGCTCCTCGCGCACGAATCCCAGCCGCGACAGCAGTGCTCCGCCCTTGACCTTGACTGATTTCGCGTTGTCCATGAGGCGACAGAATACGCCATGGGGTAGCCTGTCGCCGAGGATTCGATGCAGGTCATCTCTATCAACGTCGGACTGCCGCGTGAGGTCGCATGGCGCGATCAGATCGTTCGAACGTCGATTTTCAAGGAGCCGGTGAAGGGCCGCGTCCGCGTCGATCGCCTCAACATCGAAGGCGATCGCCAGTCCGATCTCACCGTCCACGGCGGCGTGGACAAGGCGGTCTACGTCTATCCGTCGGAGCACTACGAGTTCTGGCGGACGCAGCTGTCGATCGCGGATCTGCCGTGGGCCAGCTTCGGCGAGAACCTCACCAGCGTGGGCATGCTCGAGGATGCCATCCACGTCGGCGACCGCATCCGGGCGGGCTCGGCGGAGTTCATCGTGACGCAGCCGCGGATGCCCTGTTTCAAGCTCGGAATCCGCTTCAATCGCGCCGACATGGTGAAGCGATTTC
>DASYJY010000168.1:0-10064 GCA_035995985.1 Thermoanaerobaculia bacterium
ACGAATCTCATCGACCTGATGAAGTGCGAAGTCGAGCGTCCCGCGCGACTCGTCGACATCAACGCATTGCCGTTGGCGACGATCGAGGCGGTGAAGGGCGGCATTCGCATCGGCGCGCTGGCGCGGATGAGCGACGTCGCCGCGAACGCGCTCGTTCGTCAACACGCGCCCGCGATTTCGCAGGCGTTGCTGGCCAGCGCATCGCCGCAATTGCGCAACGCGGCGTCGATCGGCGGCAACATGATGCAGCGGACGCGTTGTCCGTACTTTCGCGAGCTGACCTGGACGCCGTGCAATAAGCGCAATCCCGGCAGCGGCTGCTCGGCCATCGAGGGCGACAACCGCATGCACGCGATTCTCGGCACGTCCGAGCACTGCATCGCCACGCATCCGTCCGATTTCGCGGTGGCCGTGGCCGCACTCGATGGCGTCATCGCGTTGCACGGCCCGTCCGGTGAGCGCCACGTCGCCGCGGTTGATTTTCATCTGCTTCCCGGCAGCACGCCGCACATCGAGCATGCACTCAAGCACGACGAGTTGATTACCTCGGTCTTTATCCCCGATGCGCCGCACACGCGCCGGTCGTCGTACCTGAAAGTGCGCGACCGCGCCTCGTACGAGTTCGCGTTGTCGTCCGCCGCCGTCGGACTCGAAGTCGCCGGCGGTGTCATTCGCTCCGCGCGCATCGCTCTCGGCGGCGTCGGAACGAAGCCGTGGCGCGCGCATGCAGCCGAGGCCGCGTTGACCGGGCAGCAAGTCTCGGTCGACATTTTTCGCCGCGCAGCCGACGCCGAGATGAGCAAGGCGCGCGGATACGGTCATAACGATTTCAAGATTGAGCTGGTGAAGCGGACGCTCGTCCGCGCGCTAACCGATCTCGCCGGAGGTGCGGCGTGAGTTCCGTGAATCTTCCAATGATTGGCAAGCCGCGCGATCGCGTCGATGCGCGAGTGAAGGTCACCGGTGCCGCGCGCTACGCGGCCGAGAACAATCCGAAGGGGCTCGTTCACGCCGTCGTCGTGTCATCGACCATTCCTTCGGGCCGCATCAAATCGATCGACGACGCGGCAGCGAAGAAATCGCCCGGCGTGCTCGCGGTGATCACGTATCACAACGTGCCGCGGGTGAATCCGCCGCCGGCGCAGCCGACGGGGCAGAGCGAGAGGGGCGGCCAGCAGTCCGGCGGTCCTCCTCCGGACTCCGGCAACTACGCCGAGCCGCATCTCCTGCCGTTCGCCGACGCCAACATTCACTACGTCGGGCAGCAGATCGCCGTCGTCGTCGCGGAGACGCTGGAGCAGGCCACGTATGCCGCGAATCTCGTGCGTGTGACGTACGACGAGACGCCATCGAAGACTGACCTTCTCGAACATCGCGCCGAGGCGACGGACAAAGGATCGCAACAGGCGCCGCCGATTCACGTTGGCGACGCCGACACCGCATTCGCTTCGGCCGCGGTCAAGATCGATCAGACCTACCGCACGCCGTACCAGCATCACAATCCGATGGAGGCGCATTCGCTCGTGGCGTCGTGGGAAGGCAACCGGCTCACATTGCACGACTCGTCGCAGAACATCTTCGCCGTGCGCACGACGATGGCGAAAGCGTTCGGCATTCCGAAGGAAAACATCGAGGTGATGTCGCCGTTCGTCGGCGGCGCATTCGGCAGCAAAGGTTCGACGTGGCCGCATGTATTCGCGGCGGCGTTCGCGACGTATCAGGTCAAACGGCCGGTGAAGTTGTGGCTGCCGCGCAAGCAGCTCTTCTTCACGAATGGACATCGTCCCGCCACCGAGCAGCGCGTGGCCCTCGGCGCGAGCGCGGACGGCAAACTCGTCTCGATCATTCACGAAGGCATCAGCCAGGGGAACAAGGCCTCCGACTACAACGAGCGCTTCACGCGGCCGACGCGGACGATTTACGCCTGTCCGAACATTCGCGCGGCGAACAAAGTCGTCGAGCTGAACGTCGCCAGCGGCACGTACATGCGCGCGCCGGGCGAGAACGTCGGCATGTTCGCGATCGAGTCGGCGATGGACGAACTGGCCGAGGCGCTGAAGATGGATCCGATCGCGCTGCGGCTCGCGAATTACGCCGAGGACGATCCGGTCGAGCACAAGCCGTGGTCGAGTAAGTCGCTGCGTCAGTGTTATCAGCAAGGCGCGGAACGCATCGGTTGGTCGCGGAGGAATGCGGTGCCGCGTTCGACGCGCGACGGCCGCTGGCTCATCGGAATGGGCATGGCCAGCGCAACGTATCCCGCGCATCGCGCACCCGCCTCGGCACGCGCGCGCATCGACGCGTCCGGCAACGTGGTCGTGTTGTGCGGCACGCACGAGATGGGTATGGGCACGGCGACCGTGATGCAGCAGGTTGCCGCGGAAACGCTCGGCGTTCCGTTCGAAACCGTCCGATTCGAATATGGCGATACGAAGCTGCCGCAGGCGCCGATCTCCGCCGGATCGCTGACGGCGGCGACGGTCGGAACGGCCGTTTATCAGGTCGCGAACGAGTTGAAACGCAAGTTGGTGGAACTTAACGATGGACACGAACTGGCCGCCGGCGACACGTACGGCGCATTGCTGCATCGCCACTATCTGACGACGGTCGAAGCGCAGATCGATGCGAAGCCGGACCCCGAGGAGGCGAAGTACGCATCGCATTCGTTCGGCGCGCAATTCGCCGAGGTCGCCGTCGATGCGGACCTGGGCATCGTGCGGTTGCGACGCATCGTCGGCGCGTTTGCCGGCGGCCGCATCCTCAATGCGAAGACCGCGTACAGCCAGTTTTTCGGCGGCATCGTGCAGGGAATCGGCTGCGCCTTGCTGGAGCAAACGCGCCTCGACGCGCACGTCGGTTCGTTCACCAACGTCAACCTCGGCGAGTACCTCCTGCCGGTCAACGCGGACATCCCGCCGATCGACATCATCATGGTCGAAGAGGACGACCCGCACGTGAATCCGATCGGCGTGAAAGGCATTGGCGAGATCGGCATCATCGGCGTCGCGCCTGCGATCGCGAATGCGGTCTACAACGCGACGGGGAAACGAGTTCGCGATCTGCCGATCACGATCGACAAGTTGCTGTGAAAAGCGTTTCACCACAGAGGCACAGAGGACACAGAGAAAACCTCTGTGATCTCTGTGTCTCTGTGGTTCAGCTTTTCAGCTTGCGCAGATCGTCGGCAGTGTCGATGTCGACCGCAGCGTCTTCGAACGGAACCACGCGCACGACATCGCGATGCGCTTCGATCACAACGCGCGCACCGCGGTCGCCACGCAGGCCGAGCAACTCTGATGCGAACTCCGGCGCAAAGACGGCCGGGACTCCGGCGATGTTCGAGTAGCCGGTGGCAACGATCGGAGCGTCGATCGCGATCAACTCGCGCAGATGGTCGATCGTGATCAGCGGCTGATCGCACAGCATGATGAGAATTCGCGCATCGCCCACAAGACGAACTCCGGCGCGGATCGACGACGCAATCCCTTCCGCCGCATCGGGATTGAGTTGTGGCGTGACGACGATGACGTCATCCGCAACTGCGCGGGCCAATCGCTCCGCGCGTTCGAGCAGCGTTTCACCTTCGAAGACGATGTCCTGCTTTGGCGTGCCGAGGCGGGTGGAAAAACCGGCGGCGAGGATGATGGCGACGACCATCACAACGTTCGGTTCATTTCCCAGTCGGTCTGGAGGTCGGTGCCGAGGATGAACGGGTGCGAGCCGCATTGAACGAAGCCGCACTTGCGATAGAACGCGATGGCGCGGAGGTTGTGCTCCCAGACGCCGAGCCAGATCCGCGTGCCGAGTTTGCGGGCCTGCTCGTAGACCGCATTCATCAACGTCTGCGCTAGGCCGCGGCCGTGATGCGGCTCATCGACGTAGAAACGGACGATCTCGACGTCGCCATGCGGCGCGCCTGGCGTGTGCCGGAGTTGTGCGTACGCGATCGCGTCGCCGTTTTCCTCGCCGAGGAGCGTGATGACGCCGTCGGTCTCCAGCTCGCGCCGCTGTTGCGACTCGCCGAACGCGACGCTCGTGTACGAATCCATATCCGCGGCGGTGTTGTGCGTCGCAAACGTATCGACGAATGTTTTCAGCGAGATTGCAGCGAGCGTCGCGGCATCGTCGGGCGTGGCAATGCGGATGATCATTTCGATCAGACCGCCTTGAACTTGCCGTACTCCGGCTTGAGGTTTAGACCAGCATTCGCAGCGATGCGCGCGATCGCGACCAAGCCCGATTCGAGTGCGCCTTCCATGAAACCGAACCAGCCTGGTGACGTGTGCTCGCCGGCGACGGCGATGCGGCCGGCGATGAGATCGGTGTACGACTTCTGCGTCGTCGTCACTTCGCCGCGCGCGGGACACGAGTAGCCCATCCCGATTCGCTTCGGCCAGTTTTCGAATTCGGCGTGCGTCGCGTTGTAGTGCGGTAGGAGCGCGGTAAGGCGCGGCGCGAAATACGCCGCGCCGCCGCCAGCGTCGATCGCGTTCTGCGCCGGCCGTCCGCCCGCGAAGACGCTGACGTCGAACGGCGCCGTATCCATCTGATTGTCCGTCCCCTCCCACATCATTCCGAGCGCGTCCGACATCCCGCTCGGCGCGACGCCTTCCGGAATCCAGAAGCGGCGCTCGACCGCGGACAGATACTTCACGGCCGGACCGTGCGCGATGGCGCGATACGGAAACGGCTTGCCGTCGATGGTGAGCTTCTCCATCGCCACGCTCGGCACGGCCACGACGACGTAATCGAACGGACCGTCCTTCGCGCCGCCTTCGAGGTCGATGAAGATGCGGTCGCCGGTGCGGATATTCGTGGCGCGGCCCTGGTTCAGATCGAGGCCGGCGGCGAGCCGCTGCGCCAGCGCCTGATTTCCGGCGGAGCAGCGGAAGACTTCCGTCTCCTCGAAAAACTGCGAGCCGCCGCCAGCAGAGAGCTGCGCGAGCGCGCCAAGCCAGCTCTGCTCCGCCGCCGGAATGCAGTTGTCGAGCTCGAACTCGAGCAGGATGGCCTTGCGCGCCAGTTCGCCCGTGCCCTCCGGAATCTTCGACGCGAGCGACTGCGCATCAAGCGCCGCGGCGCCGTCGGTCGTCCACGGCATCCACGCATTGCTGACGATCTTCGACTCCTCGGCCCACTGCTGGAGGACTTCGTCCATCTCGTCGTGAAGCGATTCCTGTTCGGACGGCGAGAGGTGACGTCCATCGAGAATGAGCGGCATCTCCAGCCCTGCCGCCGCGTAGTTTTCCTCGGTGGAAACGGTACTCAATGCGAATCCGAACTGGTGCGCGAGCGCAATCCAGAGCGGATGATTCGTACCGATCAACTCCGCGCCGGCTTCGAGGATGCGTCCCGGAACGAGCGTGCGGGTCGACGAAACGCGCCCGCCGACCACGCGCGGTTCGATGAGCGTGACCGCGAATCCGGCCCGCGCCGAGAACCACGCCGCGCTGGCGCCGGCGAATCCCGCGCCGAGGATTGCGACGCGCGGAGCGGCGGACGCGATCCGTTGCGGCGCGCCGACGAGGCCGACCGGCATCGCGCTGCGAAGCCGCTCGTAATGTGCAGCCGCACGTTGCCGCCGTTCGTCGCCACCGATACGGCGTCCATACCGGCGATGCAGTTTCGCGAAAAGTGAGCGGCCCATGAACGACCTCCTGATGTGGATGCGCGGTTGAAGTTACCGCAGTTCGGGCCGCCGCGGAATCCCCGTGCGGCCGAAGCGCGCACGGGGATCGCTTGCGTCAGGAGACTGCGTCTTTCATCGCGTCGAATGTCCGGCGCGCTCTTGCGGAGAGCCTGCCGCCGGCCGCCGCGTTGGTCCGCTCGATGATGTCGACGGCATCGAACGTATCGCGATCGCGCTCCGACACCACCGTCACCTCGGCGCGATTGATCGGCCACGCCGCGACGCCGGACTTCGTGCGATGCACGTTCATCCATGCATTGTGATCGCCGAGGACGAAGTAACGCTTCCCCTGTTCGAGCGCGAGCTCGGCGCAGCGGCGCATCAGAAACTGCTCCGCGTGCCGGCGGCTCGTAAAGCTGTTTCCCTCGACGAGCACGCGCCAGGTATCCGGAGCAAGTTGCGTCTCACTGAATCCGCCGCTGATGCTTTCATCGCTGGGCCGGTACTGCGTCGCACATCCAGCGGCAAGAATGCAGATGACGAAGACGATTGAAAATCTGCGCATGATTGAATCCTCCGGCGGGTCACAAGAGCAGATCGTGCGCCGCGTTTGCGCGGAGGCGTAGTCACAGTTTCGTCGATCGCGAAGGAATGGCGGAGTAACGAGTTGCGCGATCGAGAGGATTGTTATTGAAATCGATGCTCGTTTTTTCGTGACCGCGACTGTGACTCCCGCAAAGGACGCAGTGAAACCAAATTCGTCCGTTGGCGGAGCCTGCGTAAGAACCGTAGCCCACGGCTTTGAGCCGTGGGGCAGCGGATGTTGTTGAATTTCTGAGCGCGCCTTGGCGCGCGAGAGAAAGCCTTCTTTCGCCCGCTCAAGCGGGCTCACAAGCACGCGGCCACGACGGTCCCACGTCTGAAGACGTGGGCTACGGTTCTTACGCCCGCTTCGCGGACGGACGTACGAGTTCGCGCGCGTGATCCTCGTCGACGACGAAAACGTCGACGCGTCTTCGCGCGAGCTCGGCGAGAAACTCGGCGCGGCTCATGCCGGCGGTTTCGGCGGCGCGTTCCATTGAGATCGCGCTCTGCTGATACCAATGGATCGCGGCGGCGATGCGCATTTCGCGGCGGTACCTCGTGCGGCGCTTTGCGCAGCGCGGCGAAGAGGCTGTCGGGAAGCGTGATCTCAACGCTCGTCATGCGGCAATGATAGTCGGCTTACTTCCGCATCCAAGCTGGTCCGAGCGTCGCGATTTTCGCGAAGACGGGGCACGACTCGTCATGCGCGTCCGGCAGGTAGCCGCAACTCAGGAGGAACGATCCGGTGATCTCGCCGCCGGTGAAGACGAAGGTTTTCTTGAACAGGCGCACCCATTCGTCTTTCGATCGCGGGTGATGGGCTTCGAGCCAGTCGGCGAAACTACCGTGCGATTTGCGGAGTTGGATGATGCGGCGGGCGTTCTCGATCGCGGCGTTGATCTTGAGGCGATTGCGGATGATGCCGGCGTCGTTGAGGAGGCGCTCGCGGCGTTTGTCGGTGAAGCGTGCTACGCGATCGACGTCGAAATCAGCGAACGCAGCGCGGAAGTTGTCGCGCTTTTTCAGGATCGTCAGCCACGAGAGACCGGCTTGATTGATCTCCAGGACGAGGCGTTCGAAGAGTGCGTTGTCGTCCGCGATCGGGAAGCCGTATTCGTGATCGTGATACGGCCCGTGAAACGGATGGCCCGGCGCGAAGTCGCAGTAGCTCATCCCACTCTCCGCTCTTCCACCGCCGTCGAGAACGACTGGGCATCGACGTCCAGATAGAGCTGGCGTTCCGTGATCGTTAACGAAAGTGATGCCCTGCGCGGCACGATTTCGGCGACGCGTTCGATGAAGCCGCGGCCGAACGTGTAGATGCGAATCTCGTCGCCGCCGTGGATCTTTTTCCCGGCGAGTTGATTGAGCACCATGACCGGATCCCGATGCGAATAGATCGCGGCGCGGCCGGCCAGTTTGCTGCCGCGATGCAAACGGTCGGCATCCGGCGCTCCGACTTCGATCCATGCGGTGATGCGTCCGGTGAGATCGCGCACCAGCACCGCCGGCTCGTCGCCCGACGCAACGCCCTCGGTCAGCGCGATGCCTTCCGTGTACTCGAGGCAATAGGCGAGCACGCGCGTCAGCATGTACTCGGCGGTCTCGGACGGCTGCCGCGCAACGTGCAACTCGAACGTCTCGTACACGCCGCGGTCGACGTCCGAGAGTTGGATCGTGAAGCGGTACATCGTCGCGGTGAGCGCCACTACTGCGAGTCGTCCTCGTAATCCATGTGCAGCTTGTGCATCACGCGATGAATGAACGGCGCCAGGAGCAGGCCGAGGATTCCGATGAAGACCAGACCGGAGAAGAGGGCATACAACGATGCGAAGACTTTCGCGGCGCCGGTCGAGAGTGGATCGACCGGACCCATCCCGCCGAGGATCATTGAAGCGTTGAGGAGCGAATCGACCCATCCAAAACCGGCGAGGAGGTGATACCCGATTACGCCGGCACCCAACGCGATCGCGATCGCCAGGATCGAGTAACCGAAGTGGCCAGCGACCCGCCGCGCAAATTCGAGGCGTGTCAGAAGTGGTTCGGTGCGATGTTCGTACACGAGAGCGCGATTAGATCATGCTCGCGGATTGCGTTTTGCATTGCGTAAGGGCGGTAGCCTCATCAGTACTTAAACGGCTGAGCCCTTGTGAGCCGCAACACGTGCAATCGCCGGAAGCAGACCGACATTGGAACGCGTTGTATCTCCAAATAACGATGCTCCGACGTCTTACAACGGCAGTTGTGTGCGCGGCCGCGCTCGCCGCGGCTCTGCCGATGGCTGCCCAGACCACGTTCGTCAGCGACACGTTCACGGTCGGGGTGAACACGCTTCTGGAAGCGCATGCACCGAACACCGGCGGCGCGTGGACACGGCAGACGGGCACCAACGGCATCACGCTCAATGCCGCCGCTGACAATGCTCGCAACGCCGGAGCTGGCGACTGGAACGTCTACACCAACGCGACCATCGCGCCTGCGGCTGAGGCCGTGGTCGGCGTCACCGTGACGTTTACGAATGCGAATACGAACAACTTTATCGACCTCTACGGCCGCGCCTCGGTCACGCTCCTTCAGGCGTATTCGGTTCGGCTTGTCGCCGGCGGAGCGAACAACCTTACGCTGACTCGATGGAACGGTGGCGCTCCCACCACCATCGCAACTGCCACCGTCGCCGTCACGCTGAATTCAGCGATCGCAGTCGTGCTGTCGCTGAAGAACGCCTCGAAGTCGGTGACGATCAACGGCGTCACGGTGGCGTCGAGCGCGGACAACACCGTCACAGCCGCAGGCTTCGTCGCGATCGGCATGCAGAGCAACGTGGCCGCGCAGACGATCGCCGATACCTTCTTCGCGTCGACCTTCGCACCGACAGCCGTCGATCATCTCGATGGTGTCGCTACGCGTGATGCCGACCGCACGCTCATCGAGTGGTCGACCGCGCGCGAGGTGCAGAACCTCGGCTTCCGCATCGCGCGCGACGACGGCGATGGCCGCCGAGTGCCCGCCTCACGCGGACTCGTCGCCGGCGCCGCGTTCATGGTCGCGGGTGCGTCGCTTCCGGCCGGCAACAGCTATCGGTGGCTTGACACCGATCCGCGCGCGAAAACCGCGAAGGCGTGGTGGATCGAAGACGTCGATCTGTACGGCCACGGCGTCTGGCACGGGCCCTTCGTTCCGCGGCCGGGAACCATCGATCCAGGCCTGACTCTCTCGCAAACGTTCGCCGGTCCAGGCCAGCGTAACGGTATTGCCGTCCGCTCGCGGCTGCGGCCGGTGACGACGGAGGCGACCAGCGTGAGCGATCGCCGCCGCGCCATTGTCCCCTTCGCCGACGCGATGAAAAAACAGAAGGAGCTCGCCGCGCACGATGCGATCAAGATCGGCGTCGCCGCGGACGGCCTGTACCGCGTGACGCGCGCCGAGCTTGGTCTTGCGGCCGACGTCGATTTGCAATCGTTTCATCTCTTCGCCGACGGTCTGGAAGTGCCTCTCTCCATCGACGGTGATGCGATCCTTTTCCACGGCCGCGCGCTAGATACCGCATCGACGGCGACGCGGATCTACTGGCTGGCAGCCGAAACCGGAACGAGCCTGCAGATGAACTCCGCGTCGCTCGTCGCGGCGCCGGTCAGCACGCGCACGAATTTTCTGGCCACCGCGGAGCGCAGCGAAAAGGTCTACTTCGTGACATTCGCTGCCGATGCCACGCCGGACAATTTCGTCGGTCCGCTCGTATCGACCGACGCGACGAAACCGACCACGCAGACGCTGCAAATCCGCCATCTCGATCCCAACGTCTCGGGGGCCAGGATCACCGTCGACCTGCAGGGATCGAGCGATATCGGAT
>DASYJY010000169.1:0-7536 GCA_035995985.1 Thermoanaerobaculia bacterium
GGCTCGAGCCGGGCTGGAAGAGCTTATTGAAGTGATGAACCAAGTGCAGGTGCTGCAGGTGATTCGTAAGGAGAAGGACGAGGAGTCGTTTCACGACGTCAGGCCGCATCATTCGCGACGCCCGCACGGATCGACGCATGAACCCCGACGCGGTTTTCCACCCTGGGCAAGCGGTAACGCATGGACCCCGAAGCGGTTTTGCGACCCGGGCAAGCGGTAACGCCTGAACACCCACGTGTTGCATACGACTTCCCCTGCCAAAAACGCAGGACGCGACGCATTCATGCGACCGACCCCTTGCGATATCGCGTCGACCCGACGCCTTGCATATCAGGGGGCGCTTGCGATATCGCGTCGCCCCGTCGCCTTGCATATCAGGAACGCTTGCGATATCGCGTCGACCCGTCGCCTTGCATATCAGGAACGCTTGCGATATCGCGTCGACCCGACGCCTTGCATATCAGGAACGCTTGCGATATCGCGTCAACCCGACGCCTTGCATATCAGGGGCGTCTGATATTGAGGGTCCCTGTACTGGGAAATGACTCGTATATGTGTCTATTTCGGACGTGGGTAGGGATGAATCTCGCTCGCGGCTCTCCTCACCAAGGAGATCTTTGCCCGTGCCACGACCGAAGTTCCTGCCCGGATGGTGCGGAAATGGAACTTAGGACACTACCTCGACGACGGCGCATCGTATGGACGCGTCGGTGGGCGTCAAGATCAGGCCAGGGCGAAGTCGATTCGGAGCGTGAAGAGTGCGACGAGCCATCCGAGGAGGATGACGAAGGCGGCGGTTAGAGCGCGGTCGCGCGAGGGCGTTCGTCCGATTGCGGCGAGGAAGAAGAAGAGCGGGAAGTCGACGAGGGCGTAGCGGGCCATCGACTGCAGCGAGCCGGAGCTCATTGGAACGATGGCGGACAGCAGCGTGTATGCGGCGTACGACCACTGGCGGCGGACCAGAAACCAGACGCCGGCGGCGATCATTAACAGTGCGGCGACGGCGTTGAGGGCGACGAAGTTCCACGGTTTGCTGACCGCGAGGCCGCTGTTGGGGAAGGCCATTGAGAATCGCGGCGCGGACGAGCGGCCCCACAGCGTTTGCGCGTGGACGAACGCGAGCGGATCGCCGGTATGGATGTAGAGGTACGCGATGAATGCGAGTACTCCGAGTGGGATTGCGAGGAGCCACAACTGCTGCGTCGAGACGCGCTGTCGTCGTTGCAGCGGGAGCAGAAACAGCGCTGGCAGGAGGCAGATGCCGATCACGCGCGTCGCCGCGGCCAGCCCACCGAGGATGCCGGCGACAGGCCAGCGCTGTCGAGCGGCGGCGAGGAACGCGCCCGCGGACAGCAGCAGGAAGAGTGACTCCGTCATCGGGAGCGAGAAGAAGTAGCTCGTTGGAAAGAGCGCGATGTACCAGACCGCGCATTCGGCGTCATCGTCCGAGGCGCCCGTCGCGCGGCCGGCGGCAGCGACGGCGAAGAGTGCTCCGAGCAGCGCTCCGTTCGATACGAGCACGGACAAGATCCAGAACCAGCGGTCGCTGGTTCCCCCCAACGCTTTGAGAAGAAGTGGATAGAGCGGGAAGAACGCCCAGGTGTTCTTCGGCTTCGCGTCCGGCGTGGGAAGCTCGTATCCGGTCGCGGCGATCTGGCGGTAGAACCACGCGTCGCCGACCATCATCATCCGCAGCAACTCCGGCCAGACACGCCCGCCGACCAGCGACACCTCCGTGCGCCAGATGGTCTTGTAGTCCTTGGCGACGAAGGTGATCTGCGAGCCGATGATCAGCAGGACGATGACCGCGGCACGGCTGACGGCGAAGGCGCCCAGAACGCTGAAAACGGTCCGCCGCGGCACGCGCGGATTCTCTCACGGGGTGCCTGTTCTTATCAGGAGAAGTCGTCGGCGGATTTGCTGCTTCTCTTCGCTGCGTCAAAGAATGCTTTCAAGTCGGGGAAGGACTTCTCGCGGTCCTTCTTCAACAGCACCTCTTCGACCGTGTAGCGTCCCAGGCGCCGATAACTTTCGAATTGCGACTCGCTGAAGAACTGGTCCGCGGTGGTCTCGTGCGGGAACGTAGCGCTCTGGCGCGCGTAGCTGTAGATATCCCGCGGTTCCCGTCCGTAAATCGACGGCTTGATGTAGAGGAAGTAGCCGTCAGGAGCATCCTTGCCTTCGATCTTGTCGACCTTGCCGTAGTGAATCTTGCCGTAAGCGAAGTATTTGCCGTTCTTTGCCTCGTCTTGCTTGCGGTCATCATCCCGAGGCAGGAGATCCGTCGTCTCGATCTCGATCGGGATTCCGAAGTCGATGTAGATCTTGCGGATGGCATTGCCGAGATCTTCGAAGGTGAAGTCGGGATCGCAGCCGGCGTCGCTGATAAAGATGTAACGGCAGCGACGCATGACCATTTCGTAGAGGCCGAGGTTCTCGAAGTGGCCGCCGTCGGAAAGGTAGACCCATTTGTATTCGTCGTCGGTGCCGCCGACGGCTTCGCGCATGATCGTGCCGATGGCCGGACGCGGCTCGTGATCCCGGAAGACTTTGTCGCCCGCTGGTCCGGGATTGCCAAGCCACCATCCCAGGCGAACGTTGAACGCCGTGAGCAGCGCAGCCACCGCGGGCGATGAGTGGTAGCCCTGATTCGGGCTAGCCGCCGCGCCGGATATAGCCAACGCCGTTCCGATCGAAATCCCTCGGTCCGGATCACCGTACTGGCATGAGTCGCGGTATCCGAGCTCGTAATTGCCGCAATGGAGCGGAGTGACGGTGAACGACTCTGCCATCCGTTCCTGATACGCGAGCTTCTTTCCGGACACGAGGTTGAGGGCGATGTTAATGACGTGAAAGAGGCGCTGCTTCGGCTCGCGCGGAATGACGAAGGGTTGAAAGAATGCATCGAGTGCGGCGCGGGTGACGACGGCCTTCCCGTTGTTGCCCGAGATGAGATCGTTGAGCCCTTCGACGAGGAGTTCGACAGCGGTCGTGTCATCGCCCGTCGCATGGAGACGTTTGACTTCGTCGTGGTTCAGCATCTTTCCCCACCACGGTGCGGTCAGCGCCTTCTTGATCACTTCTCCGCGATTGAGAATGCTCGTGGCGGCGTAATAGTCGGGGTGGAGTTGCCACATCTTGATGTTGTCGTGCTTGTCGAAGCCGGTGAAGCTGTTGGGCTTGCGCCGATACCGCGACGCTCCCAGGTACGCTCGAATCAGACGGTTCCGATAAAAGGCGTGCATGGAGAAACGGTTGACGCCGAAGGCCCATGAAAGGGCGTAGGCGAGCACGGCGAGCCCAAAGAGCAGGAGGAACGTCGCGCCGCCGTACTTGTGAACGCTGCGAAGATGCGACCAGGAGCGGTAGTCGGCCATGTCGACGACGGGCGTTTCGGACGATCGGGCGTGGAGGAGTTGAACCGGAACCTTTGGTTTCTCGAGGATCGGCGTCAATGGGGAAACGCCTGTGCTCCATGAACGAAACTGCGTCGCATACTCGGCGTGCTTGACCTCGTCGGGATCCTCGAAGGTTACGACGGCATTGACAATGGTCGTCGTCAGCAGCGAAACAGCAGCGAGCAACGCCACGACGAAGAGCGGCGCGGCAAGTGCGAGGCTGACGTTCGCGAAGATCCCTGTCTTCGACTCCTTCTCTTTCTGTTTGTTGTTGCCGGGCGTAGAAGCGCTTTTCCCCGCAAGAACGGCGACGAGTCCGCTGATTCCACCGACGCTGCCGATTATTCCGGGAGCATGGTAGTAGCCGATCGGACCGAACAGCGAAATCGCAGCGACCACGGCCCATGCGCAGGCAGCGAGGATGAACCATCCGCCGCTGCGCGCCCACCATTCGCGGTCGTAGTCTTCATTGACTTTGCTGGCCAGCCCCACAAAGAAACTTGCTTGAACGTAAAACGCAAGGAGAACGATCGGGACGGCGAAGACGACGTAAAGCTGGGTCGAAGGAGGATGTGCGATCCAAAGCCGGACCGGCGGAATTTGAGCGAGGTAGTCGAAGGGCTCGATGACCGGCTTGGGAAAAAGCCAGGTGGCAAGCCACGCCAACAAGACACCCGCGCCGGCGCCGCTCACCAGGCACGCGGCGAACTCCCACAGCAGTTTTCCAAGATCTTTCCCTCGCCGGCTCGAGCGTATTGCATACCAACACCACGCAATCGTTGCCAGTCCGATGCAGCCGGCAATCGGCGCCCAAACGACTTCGCCCAGTGAATATGCCTCTTTTGGTGGAGCGCCGCCGAGGTGGTGCGCGACCTTGTAGCTCCATGCCGAGGCACGCTGGTCCGTGAGTACAGCCCACGACACCGTTGCCATGAACGCCAGCAGAATCGACGGAACTACGCAGTAGCCTACGAAGCCGCCATCGCTCGCCCATCGTTTGCCTGACAGCTCTCGATTCGTAACCGGCCGGCTCTTGCCGATGTAGACGAATGAGACGGCCGAGCAGATGACTGCCGGGATACCGAGCCACAACCACTCCCAGCCTCTCGGAGAGATGTTTTGCATCAGCCAAACATGTCCACGCGACAGTCCCAGTACAAAACCGATGATCGGAACGAGCACGAGCCAGTTCAGCAGAAGATTGCGGATGTATGTCGCCGCCACGGTCCATGAGTCGGCCGAAAAAATGCCGAGGCGCGGGACGAGGTAATTGCTGTAATCGCGGAGGTGCCGGATCGGACGCGGCTCGGGCGAGCCGTCGGAGGCCAGGTCGCCCTGCACGCCTGCCACGCCGCTCGTATGCCGCTTGATCCAGGTCGAAAGCCAGCTACCGATGTAGCCGCCGCCGGAGACGGTCGAGAGGTAGTCGAATTTTGAGAGCAGACCGCGGCTCGCCAAGCCCTGCAGAACGCCGAGCGCAAACGTAGCACTTCGTATCCCGCCGCCGGAGATGCACAGCGCGGTGCGCGGCGGATTGAGTTTATGAATGGCCTGATAGACGCGCTCGACACGCTGCCGAACCAGTTCGGGCAAGATCTCTTCGACGATCAGCCGGTTGATGCGGCGAGTCTCCGCACTTTTTGGACGCCCTTCTTCCCCTTTGGCTAGCAGCTTGGTGGCGTTGCTGATGAAGTTCGCGCCTGCTGATTCCTCCTCGACGACGATGATGGGGCCATCGATCGTTCCGTTCAGAAACGCGGCGATGTTCGCGCTCGTCAGGATGCCGCCAGCCACCCATCCGATCTCCATCAAACGGAAAAGGAGCGCCGATGAGGGATTCTGCAGGTCCTGCAAGCCCGCCTCGAGAATGTCGTCAATAGTGATCGCGGACAGATCGTCCGTGAATGGCCCGTGCAGCAACTCGTATTCATCCCTCAGCGCTTCCGCGCGATGGATCGTGAGGTCTTTCGACGCCATGGCCGGCCTCCCTTTTGGTAGAGAGACGGCCGGGATTACGTTTTTCCGGTTAGAAGGCCCGCAGGCGTTGTGGCTTGATCGGACGCTTGCGGACGACGTTCGCGATGCGGATGCGTGCGGACGCCGACTTGCCGCGAAATACTTGGACGTCGAAGCGGCCGGAATCCGTGTCATAGATGACGGCTCCGACGCCGCCGTCGATCGCCGTCGCAACCGGCTTCGACGCCGACCAACCGTGCACCGTGATCGACTCCTCGGTCGGCGCGAAATCGATTGTCGCGTTGACCGCGCCATCGTCGGAGAGGTCGCGCACGCGCTTCGTTCCGAGCGGGACGAACTTGCCGGCGTCGCCGAGGAAGGCGATGCCGGACTTGCCGACCGGAACGGCGACGAGGTATGACGGATCGCCGTGGATGGTCTGCGTCCACGGCTCGTCACCGTTGATGCGCCGCCCGCGGCCGGACAGCCAGTTGTAGACGTAGACCTTTCCGCTGAGGCCGAGTTTCTCCGGCGTGAACGTGAACGTGCGATCGTCGGTGCGCGGGTGCGCGAAGATGTAGAGCGCGCGCATCGGACCGTGATCCGTGTACGTGTACGAAACCAGCGGCTCGCCGGCGTCGTGCGCGTCGTTGAGGATGCTCTCATCGGTAGGCACCGCCGGCACGTCGGGCTTGACGATGATGCCGTCCGGCCGCACGGCCAGGAGGAGGTTTGCGGCGTTGACTTCGCCGAGGCGATCGCCGACGCCGACGATGCCAGCGGAGAGCGTCGCGATCAGCGTGCTGATTTTCTCGCCGCTGCCGAAGACGTCGGTGAACGGATAGACGCCGAGTGCCGAGGCGAGGCGCGAGCTGTAGAAAAACTGGTCCCACTTGTCGCGGGTGAAGACGTCTTCGCTCACGCGGATCGTGGTCAGGTTGTCCAACTTCGTGCTCTGCAGAAAATGCCGCGGCGTGGCCATGCAGAACTGCATCGAGAGGCCGTAGGTCTCGCTCATGCGGCCCATGTTGTCCATGAACGCGTTCTGATCGTTGAGGTTGTACGAGGCGGTGGCGCGTTCGTCGAGCCAATCCTGCTCGTAGCCGAAGACGCCCCATTCGCGCAGGTTCGTGCCGACCATCGTCCAGTACGCGGGATCGATGACGACGTTGTTCGACATCGTGTATTTCTCGTGGTACGGACTCTTCGTGTCGATCCAGCGGGCGTGCGTGATGAGCGGGAGGCCGAGCTCTTTCTGGAATCCGCCGAGGCCTTTGGGGAAGATGTCGGGATGCGCTTCGTAGCGCTGGATGCCCTGGCTGCCGGTTGCGGTCAGGCGGTTCCAGTCGCCGTTCTCCCCTTTCGGATACCACCAGCTGTCGATCTGCATGTAGCCGAGCAAGAGACCGGCTTTCGCGAATTCGTCCTTCACCGCCAGCAGCGTGCCGGTGTAGCCGAGCGACGGCTCCCAGTCGTAGTAGTAGCCGGCGCCGTTGTCGGTCCAGTAGCCGAGCGTGGCCAGCGACGGATCGGCATCATTTGCGGGGCGCTTCTTGCCGTTGAGGTCCGTGAGCGCGCGGCCCCACGCGTCGAAGGCGCGGTTGATTCCGTTGCCGACGACGAGGAGCGTGCGATGGGCCAGTCCGCGTGGGATGTCTTTGATGCGCGGGCTGATGCGGCTCTCGATCTCTTTGTCCGCAGTGAGGTTCAGATTCGCGACCATGAAGTCGGACGCGGGCGAGAGCATGAACGAATGTCCGGCGTCATCGAAGTAGACCCAGGGACCTTCGGCGCCGGAAAGGTCGAAGTGAAACTGCGACCACTTTCCGCGGAACGAAAGCCGTCCCGGGACCTCGGGCGACACGGCGAGTTTCGGGAAGCCGTCCGCATTCGCTGCATCGGTTGTGTAGCGATCCGTGAAGAGTACCGCGGCGCGATTCGGATAGGTGCGGATCGAACCTGCGCGCGCACCGAAGGTGAAGGTGATCTCGTCAAAGTCGCCGATGCCGTCATGACCGGCGACGGCTTTAAGCGCCGACGCGGACGACGGCAGCGTGCCGCTGAACACCCAATTCGGATCGGCGGTACTGATCGAGTAGTGGCCGTTCTCTTCAACCGTGATGGTGATGCCGGTCGATTGCTCGTGAATCGTTTCCGCGGAAAGCGTGGCGGCGATTGCGAA
>DASYJY010000170.1:0-14212 GCA_035995985.1 Thermoanaerobaculia bacterium
TCAGACGATGGCCTGCCTGCGTGCTTCTGCTCCCACACCCCACTCCCTACTCCCCACCCCCATCGTTTCGCGCAGTTTATCGCGACCCGCGCCGCCCTTTTGCTAGGATTCGCGCCGGTTTGAAACCGAAAGGAGCTTCAATGCGCAAGTTGATTGCGATTTGTATTTTTGTCATTTCCGCGCTGCCGCTGGCGGCGCAGACACCGCCGCCGGCCCTCAAGCTGCCGCGCGTTTCGCAGCACATGGTGGCCACGCAGACGGTCGGGTTGACCGACATCACCGTCGACTACAGCCGTCCCGCCGTGAAGGGGCGCGCGATCTGGGGCGCGCTCGTGCCGTACGACCAGGTCTGGCGCACCGGCGCGAACGAGGCCACCCAGATCTCGTTCAGCACCGACGTCACCATCAACGGCCAGCCGCTGCCGAAGGGGACGTATTCGCTGCACACGATTCCGGGGAAGGATTCGTGGACGATCATCTTCAACAAGACCGCCAAGCAGTGGGGCTCGTTCAATTACAAACAGGAAGACGACGCGCTGCGCGTGACAGCGAAGCCGGAGAAGGCGACATTCCACGAATTGATGTCGATCGAGTTCCCGCAGGTCACGAACGACAACGCGACCATGGCCATCCGTTGGGAAAACATCCGCGTTCCGTTCACTGTCGGTACGAACACGACCGCGAAGGTTATGGCCGACGCGACTGCCGCCGTCGCCGCCGCAGCGCCTACCGATTTCCAGACGCCGCTACGCGCGGCCGGGTTCGCGTTTGATGCGGGCAATAGCGAGCAGGCCACGAAGTGGGTCGATCAGTCGCTGAAGGTGAAGCAGACGATGTCGAACCTTTATCTGAAAGCGCGCATCCAGGCGAAGAACGGCGACAAAGCCGGCGCCATCGCCTCGGGTGAATCCGCGCTGAAACTGGCCGGCCCGAACGACAAAGAGCTCGCCGGTGAGATTCAGGGATCGATCAACGACTGGAAGAAGTGAAGCACGGACGAGGGATGAAGCAGGGACGAGGGACGAGGGGTGGCGACTACGCCGGCTCCGTTCCTCGTCCCAAGCCGCCGTCCGCGCTTCCCTCGTCCCTTGTCCCTCGTCCCTGCTGTTCCGGGACGAAGCGCTGCACGATCAGCGCGGCCACAACCCCTACCACGCAGCCGATCACGTTCCACCAGAGCCAGGCCAGGTCGGTTGCGAGCGCGCACCAGACCACGGCCGCTTCGCCGATCAGCGCGCCGAGGAAGGCGGCGGTGCCGCTGACGCGCTTGGTGTAGAAGGCCAGGAGGAAGATCGCCAGGATCGTTCCGTAGAAGAGCGAGCCGAGTTTGTTGACGGCTTCGATGAGCGAGCCGAGGCGGTTGGCGAATTCGGCGAAGGCGATGGCGAAGAGTCCCCAGGCGATCGTGGCCAGTTTCGAGAGGCGCACGCATTCGGCATCGGTCGCGTGCGGTTTGCCGAGGCGGCGGAAGATGTCGACGACCGTGGTGGAGGCGAGCGAGTTGAGGCCGGACGACGTCGCCGACATTGCCGCGCAGAAGATCGCCGCGAGGACCAGTCCCACGACGCCGGCGGGGAGATAGTCGATGACGAACGTGAGGAAGATGTAGTTCGTGTCGCTGTTGTCGGCGCCCGGTTGCGTACGGTTGATGAGCGACGCGGCGGCGGTGCGTGTGGCGGTCTCGCGCTCCTGCACCTCGCGCAGCGCGGTCGTGGCGATTGCGGTCGCGGCATCGTCGTGCGCGCGCATCGCCGTGAGCAGGCGCTGCACGTCGGCGCGTTTCTCGGTGAACTGCGTCTGATGCTGCGCTTCGAGTTTTTCGTACTCCGCGGCGTACTGGCTCGTGCTCACCTTCGCGCGCTGGATCGTGTTGAAAAACAGCGGAGGGGCGACGAATTGATAGAAAACGAAGACCATCGCTCCGACGAAGAGGATGAAAAACTGCATCGGCACTTTGACCATGCCGTTGATGAGCAATCCGAGTCTGCTTTCGGCGACCGATGAGCCGGTGAGGTAGCGCTGGACCTGCGATTGGTCCGTTCCGAAGTACGACAGCGCCAGGAACGCGCCGCCGATCAGGCCCGACCAGAAGTTGTATTGCGTCTTCGGATCGAAATGGAAGTCGATGGCGTTGAGGCGTCCCATCCTTCCGGCCACGCGGAACGCTTCGACCAGCGTGACTTCCTGCGGCAGCGAGTGGATGGCGATGATCAGCGCCACGGCCATTCCGCCGAGCGCGATCAGGAGTTGGTGGACTTGTGTGCGGCTGACTGCTTTGGTCCCGCCGGACGCGGTGTAAATCACCACCAGCAAGCCGACCACGACGTTGGTGACGTGAATGTTCCAGCCGAGGATGACCGACACGATGAGCGCCGGCGCGTAGAGCGTGATGCCTGTCGAGAGGCCGCGCTGGATCAGAAACAGCAGCGACGTCAGCGTGCGCGTGCCGACCCCGAAACGCGTTTCGAGATACTCGTACGCGGTGAAAATTTTCAGGCGGTGGTAGATCGGCACCGCCGTGATGGAAAGGATCACCATCGCGATCGGCAAGCCGAGGTAGAACTGCACGAAGCGCATGCCGTCGGTGTAGGCCTGGCCCGGCGTCGAGAGGAACGTGATCGCGCTGGCCTGCGTGGCCATGATCGACAGTGCGATGGTCGGCCATTTGAGCTGACGTCCGGCGAGCAGATAGCCGTCGAGGTCCTTCTTGTGCCGCCCTTTCCACGTGCCGTAGGCGACGATGGTTACGAGCGTGCCGATGAGCACGACCCAATCGATCGGTCTCATGCGAACGCTTTCGTGAAGGCGTAGAAGATGAGGATGAGCAGCGCAAGCTCGCCGAGGACCACGGCGTACAGCCGCGGCCAGTTCACTTTGCTCTCGCTGCTCATTGACTCATTGAACGGATGACGCGGCGCGAGGTTCGTTACTTCGCGGAAACGAGATTGACAAACATCTTGTACGCGCCGGGCACGCCGGCCGGAAGCTGCCGGAACCATGCGTAGCTCGTGTAGATGAACGTCCCTTTGCCGTAGTGCGCGTAAAGCTCGCCGCCCTCTTTTTCCGGCTCGCCGGGATCGTTCGACGCGAGCACGGTCTGGTACTGCGGATCCCAATCCCTGACGAAATTGAGCCCGCGCTCCTGCACCCATCCGCTGAAATCGGCCTGCGTGATTTTGTTCGGCACGTTGAGCAGCGGCGAGTCGGGATGGACGAAACGGACCGGCGCCTCTTCGACCGTGACGCGGTCAGTGCTGACTTTGAACGGATACGGTCCCGGCACATCGACGAGCAGCGGCTGCGGATTGGTGCTGTTGTACTGCACCACGAGAGTCCCGCCGTTTTTCACGTACTCCATCAGCTTCGGATGCGCGAGCCGCATGCGTGGACGGGCGTTGTACGCGCGCACGCCGGTGACGATGGCGTCGTACTTGGCGAAGTCGGCGCGATCGAGGTCGTCGTCGGTCAGCAGCGTGACGTCGTAGCCGACCTGGCGCAGCGCGGAGGAGACGTCGTCGCCCGCTCCCATGATGTAGCCGACGCGATTGCCGATTTTCTTGACGTTGACGCGCACGAGCTTGGCCACGGCATCGCCGAAAACGCGCTGCGGCGGAATGTGCGGATAGTCGATGTTGGTGATGCCGACGTCGATCTTCTTTCCGTCGACCGTCTCCGCTTCCGCGGCAACGTAGCTGATCAACTCACCAGCCGGCGGCTTGACCATGAACGTGGCGTGCGCCTCTTCGCCCTTCTTGGCAAAGTTGACGACCACCGACGCCGGCTCGGAGTGCCAGGACTGCAACGCGGCGTCCGGAACGTCTACGCCGCCGGAGAACTTGACGAATTTCAACCGCACGCTGACCGGTCCGCTCCCGCTGAAGTTTCTCAGCCACACCGTAACCTTCCTCGACTGCGCGTCCGGGAAGACGTAAACGCCCGACCCGAGGTTCACCGTCATCGCCGGCGTCACGTCGACGGATCGGGTGCGCTCGCCCTGCACGGCGTCGGTCCAGCGATAGACCGCCGGCACCTCGAAGATGATCGTGTGCATGGCGTTGTCGGTCAGCGTCACCACGATCGGAATCGCGGCGGCGTTCTCGGGGATGCCGATGAGCCGCTGATCGTCGACGACGTACGACCCTTTGTTGGGCGGCTTCTGCAGCCAGTACGGCTGTGAGATCGCGAAGTCGGCCGGAACTTTGATGCTCAGGTCCGTCTTGATCGGGACGTTGTTGACCAGCGGCGCGTTTACGCCCTTGCTCGGATCGGCGTAACGCGAGGCGATCATCGAAAGAGTGAACGGATAGTCGGAGCGATTGACGACGCTGACGCTGACCGGGATCGAACTCCCCGCGGTGACGGACGAATCGCCGGCAGCGACATCGATGGAGATTCCGGCGCAGGCGCGAATGGCATTCAGCAGGTCGCGCTGCTTCACATCAACCCACGGACTCGACGCCCACGCACCGCCGGCGCGAAAGCGGTCGAGGAGATCGTTGGCCTGGAGCAGGAGGGGAATCGTTTTGGCGGGATTCTTCGGGTCGAACGAATCGGACGCCTGCTGCAACACCTTGCCGAGCACGTCGCCGCCGGCGTACCGCGACCACGAGGTGTCGATGCCTTCGAAGATGTCTGACTTCGCGGGATCGCCGGCGAGCTGATCGAAGTAGTTGAGAAACGTGCCGCGCCGCTCGGCCGCACCGAAGCCCTGGCTCTTATGCATGCTGCGGCTCTCCGCGGCGATCTCGGTGTACGAGCGGCCGAGGAGCGGATTGAATGCGCCGATGTCGATGCGAAGCGATTTCGCGACGGCGGGGTCGTCCGGTTTCACCGGCTGAAACGTGAAGCGATTCCAGAAGAGGCGCTTCGGCTGCCAGGCGCTGACGTACTTCAGTTGATCGGGAAACTTCGATGGATCGCCGGCCGCGGTGAAGGCTTCGACCGCGAGGATCGCGGACGCGGTGTGATGTCCATGACCGCCTTCGCCGGTGGTCGGGAAGCGCGTGATGATGACGTCTGGCTGGTAACGGCGGATGTTCCAGACCACGTCGGCCAGGATGAGATCGTGATTCCAGATCTTCAGCGTCTCGTCCGGACCCTTGGAGAACCCGAAGTCAAGGGCACGTGTGAAGAACTGTTCGCTGCCGTCGGTGCGCCGCGCGGCCAGCAACTCCTGCGTGCGGATGACGCCGAGCAGTTCGCCTTTCTCGTCGCCGAGGAGGTTTTGTCCGCCGTCGCCGCGCGTCATCGAAAGGTAGCCGGTGCGGTACAACCGCTCGTTGCCGAGGTAGGCGATGAGGGCGGTGTTCTCATCGTCGGGATGCGCGGCCACATAGAGCGCGCTGCCGACGACGGTGAGTTTTTTGAGTGCGAGCTGAATCTGCGCGGCATCGAGCGGCTTCTGCGCAAAGAGCGCGGCCGGCCTAATGAGAAGAACGCTGAGCAGCGTGATGAGGAGAGCGACATTTCTGCGAAGCATGACCGCGAATGGTAGCGGCTTCGCTACTAGAATCGTGTTTCGGTGTTGTCACGCGGCTTTTCTCCGCGTCTCCGCGCCTCCGCGTGAAAAATCCTGACAAATACGACGTGGCCGTCATCGGAGCGGGAGCCGCGGGATTAATGGCGGCCATCGCCGCCGCGCGTGCGGGTGCGCGCGTGATCGCTATCGACGGCGCGAAGAAGATCGGCGCGAAGATCCTCATCTCCGGCGGCGGGCGGTGCAACGTCACGAATGAAGTCGTGCGCGCGGACGACTTCAACGGCAGCCGGAACGCGATCGCGAAGGTGCTGCGGACGTTCGATGTCCCTGCGACGACTGCATTTTTCGAGGACCTCGGTGTGCCGTTGAAGCGCGAAGAAACCGGCAAGCTTTTCCCGGTCAGCAATCGCGCGCGCGATGTCGTCGATGCGCTGCTTCGCGCGGCGGAGGGAGTCAAGATCGTGACGGGTATGCGCGTCGAATCGATCGAGCCGGGCTTCGTCATCAACGGCGGCATCCACGCGGACAAAATCATCCTCGCCGCCGGCGGACGTTCCGTGCCGAAGACCGGCAGCGACGGCTCCGGCTACGCCCTCGCGGCGATGCTAGGTCACACCGTAACGCCGACGTTTCCGGCGCTCGTGCCGCTGGTGGTCGAGAAAGGCCACTGGATCGCGGAGCTCAGCGGGATTTCCGTTGACGCGGAGCTTGCGGTGAAGTCGCCCACCGAACGGATTCTGCAGCGCCATCGCGGCTCGATGCTCTTCACGCACTTTGGACTAAGCGGTCCGGTGGTGCTCGATATCAGCCGGCACTGGATCGCGCATCAGCCGGCGACGTTGTCCGCGAACTTTCTGCCCGGGGAGACGTTCGAGTCGCTCGATGCGACGCTGATCGGGGCGGCGAAACGGAATCCGCACGCGACGATCGGGAGCGTTCTTCGTCTCCCTGACCGGCTCCTCGGACAACTCGCGCCGGACACGACTCTCGGTCGTTTGTCGAAAGACGAGCGCCGCCAAATCGTTCGCGATCTCGTCGACTACACGCTGCCGGTCGTTCGCGATCGCGGATTCGAGTACGCCGAGGTGACGGCGGGAGGCGTGCCGTTATCGGAGATCGACGTTGCGACGATGCAATCGCGTATCTGTCCGAACCTCTACCTCTGCGGGGAGATCCTCGATGTCGATGGGCGGATCGGCGGATTCAACTTTCAGTGGGCTTGGGCGAGCGGGCGGTTGGCGGGCATAGCGGTCACGGCATTCGGCGGCGAGCCCCGATTTAGAGCCGGAATTCGGTAGGCCTAGTAGTGGGTCGCATCGATCTAATCAACTATCGTGTCGAAAGTACAGTGCTCTCGCCAATGATTTTGAATGCGATCGCTTGTTAGCTGCAGAGTTATTAATAGCGAATTGATATCAAACAGATCGTATTGCGTGACACAGTGAAGCGCGACTGCCTTAGTGGCCGCTTCCTGGGCTTGCCTCGAATAATGTTGAGCTGTCGTGACGAGGATCGTATGTCGCCCGCCGTATAAGACGGCTGCCCCAAGAAACTCTCGCACACTCGCAACTGGTTCCGCTTGCCATTTGTGGGAACCTCTGTTTCGATGCTTTACCTGAACGAGAACTTCGCGATCTCCTAACACCAAAACGAGGTCAATGCCTCCGTCTCCGGACTTGCCGACTAACTTTACGTCACAGTCAAAAAAGTCGCCGAAGATGCTACCAACCAGCTCTTCCGTCTTTCTTGCACTCACGCCGTCAATCAGATTCGGGTTGGAAATTAGCGCTTTCCGCAAAGCTATCAGCGGCAGATTACTATCGGAAGGATTGTAGCGGCGAAGTACGGCGCTGCGTACTTGTTCCGTCCCCCACTCATATGGAGTATCCCATCGCCAATCTTGACGATACGTCTGCCACCACCCGCAGGGGCATTGCCACGCGGCGCGATGAATCGCGTGGTCGTGAGGTTGTGCTTTGGTTTCGCTCGCTCGTTCATCCAAGACCGCCGGCGCGGCCGCTCGGCAGAAGGGACAGGTGCCCGGGGTGTCGAACAGATCCGGATATCTCGCATCCTCGTAACCCGACGGAGCGACGCGTCGTTTATCTTCCAAGAAGGTTGAATAGTCAGGGATAGGCTCCACAGTAGCCTCGGAATATTATTCCGTGTCGTCACTAACACGACTACGGGTGCTGATGCTCCAATAATTAATGGCGGCGTTTGTCGTACTGGCTGATCTAAGGTGCGCCTGTCTTTGGCGGTCCGCCTCCGCCTCTTCTACAGACCCCAGCCTCACTTGTAAATCTCCACATGGGGTACCCCATCCGCCCCGATCCATCCCCGATACATCCCTTCGCTGTTGAACGGCATCGCGAAGTTGCCTTTGCGGTCGAGGATGATCGCGCCGCCGTCGCCGCCGACCGGCTCCAGTTTCTTGTGGATCACTTCGTTTCCGGCCTGTTCGACGGTCATCCCTTTGTAGAGATAGAGCGCGGCGATGTCGTGAGCGACCGTCCAGCGGATGAAGAACTCGCCCGTGCCAGTGCAGGAGACGGCGACCGATTCGTTGTCCGCGTACGTGCCCGCACCGATGATCGGCGAGTCGCCGACGCGGCCGTACTGCTTGTTGGTCGTCCCCCCGGTTGACGTGCCCGCGGCCAGATTGCCGGCCGCGTCGAGCGCCACCGCGCCGACGGTGCCGTGGCGCGTCTCATCGTCTGATTTGATCGATGCGTGCGGATTGGCCAGACGTTGCTGCTCCTTGAGCAACTCCTGCTGCAAACCCTTCCAGCGGCGCTCCGTCCAGAAGTACGACGGATCGACGATCTCGAGGCCCATCTTCGTCGCGAACAGCTCCGCGCCACGGCCGACCATCATCACGTGCGGCGATTTCTCCATGACCGCGCGCGCCGCCGAAATCGGATTGCGGATGATGGTCACGCCCGCCACTGAGCCGGCCTTCTTCGTCTTTCCGTCCATGATGGCCGAGTCGAGCTCGTTCTTTCCTTCGTGCGTGAAGACCGCGCCTTTGCCGGCGTTGAAAAGCGGCGAGTCTTCGAGGAGGCGGATGCTCGCTTCGACCGCGTCAATGCTCGAGCCGCCTTTCATCAGCACGCCCTGGCCGGTTTTCAGCGCCTGCGACAGCGTGTCGCGGTACTGCGTTTCCATCTCCGCGGTCATACTGCCGCGCGTGATCGTTCCCGCTCCCCCGTGCATGACCAGCATGATGTGCGGCTTCTCCTGAGCCTTGACGGTAACGGCGATGAGGATTGCGGCGACGATGGCGATTCGTTTCATGGGGCGCATTTTTGCATGATCGGCCGCCTCGCGTTCGTCTCGATTTTCCTCGCGTCGGCGCTCTACGCGCAGGCGCCGCATGACGATTGGCGCACGATCGCCACGCCGCACTTTCGCGTCCACTATCCCACTCAATACGAAGCGTGGGCCACGCGCGCCGCGGCACGATTGGAGTCGGTGCGCGCGGCCGTCGTCGCCGAAGTCGGCTTCGCGCCGGAGACGGTGACCGATGTGCTGATCGAGAATCCGAGCGCCGACGCGAACGGCATCACCATCGCCCTGCTCGACACGCCGCGCATCGTTCTCTACGCCGAGCCGCCCGAGCCGGAGACGCAGATCGGCGAGTACTCGAACTGGATCGATCTGCTGACCGTCCACGAGACCGCGCATCTTGTTCACTTACTAAGACCATCGCGCAATCCGTCCGACCGCGCCCTCGCGCATCTCCTCCCGCTGAATCCGATCACGCTGCACGCGCCGCGCTGGGTGCTGGAAGGCTACGCAACGCTGATCGAAGGACGGATCACCGGCAGCGGCCGCCCGTCCGGAGCGATGCGCGCCGCGGTGCTGCGCACGTGGGCGATGAACGGCCAGCTTCCCACCTACGCCCAACTCAACTCCGACCGCCGTTTCACCGGCATGTCGATGGCCTATCTGGCCGGCTCCGCGTTCCTCGAATGGCTCGTCGAAAAAAACGGAGCTGACTCTTTGAGAAATCTATGGGCGCGCATGACCGCGCGCCAGCGCCGCAGTTTCGACAGCGCGTTCGACGGCGTCTTCGGCGAAACACCGCAACGGCTCTACGGCCGCTTCGCCGCCGAACTGTCCGCGAACGCGATGACCGTCGCCCGCGCCGGCGGCTGGAAGAACGGCGAGTTGTGGCTGGAGACGACGCGCGGCAGCGGCGATCCCGCCGTCTCGCCGGACGGAACGAAACTGGCCATGGTGCTGCGCAACGCGAAAGGGGAGGCCACGCTCGCGGTTTACTCCACGGGTCCGAACGAGGAAGAGGCGAAGAACGCCAAACGCATCGCCGAAATCCTCCGCCGCGATCCGCAGGACGTCGCGCCCGTCCGCACCAAACCGTTCCCGCGCAAGCCGCTGCATTCATTCAAACCGCCCGACGGCGGCGACATCGAGAATCCGCGCTGGACCCGCGACGGCACCGCCATCCTCTACACGCACAAGCAGCCCGACCTCGACGGCTTCCTCCACTACGATCTCTTCCGCTGGACACCGAAACGAATCGAGCGCCTCACCCATCTCGCCGATGTGAAGGACGTCGATCCGATCGACGCCACACACGCCGTCGCCGTCCGCAGCCGCTTCGGCGAATCGCAGATCGTGATCGTCGACTTCACCACCGGCGCGATCACGCCGCGCACCGAGCGGTCGCTCGATGTCGTCTACTCGCATCCGCGCGCCGCAATCGATGGACGCATCGCCTGGGCCGAGCACGCAAACGGCGAGTGGCGCGTGTTCACCGACAGTAAGCCATGTGGCACAGACACTCTTGTCTGTGCGTCTGCCAAGCCGCTGCCCATCGCCGGCGCGTTTTCCCCCGAATGGGCAGCGAACGGCACACTCTTCGCCGCCGTCGCCGGCCGCGGCTTCATCGACATCGCCCGCATCGATTCTTCCGGAGCGACGTACGTCACGCGCAGCGCCGGCATGGCTCTCTCTCCCGCGCCGTCGCCCGACGGCGCGCTCTACTTCATGTCCCTCGATCCCGACGGCTTCGTAGTCCGCCGTCTCGCCGATCCGACGCCGCTGCCGCCATCGACGCTCACCTTCGACCGCTCGCTCGTCCCCGCCCTTCCGCCGCCGCCCGCCACGCCGGTCGCGCTTCACGACGACGCCGTCACGCCGCATCCCTACGCCCTCGGACGCCAGGAATGGTCCACAACCTTCGGCGGCCAATACACCCCATTCGGCAGCACGACCGAATTCGGTCTCCGCCTCGGCGACGTCGTCGGCCGCCTCGACACCCTCATCCTCGGCGCGATCGGCACCCGCAACATGCCACGCGGATTCGCCATCGCCTCGGTTTATCGGGGCTTCCCAATCGCGATCGCCGCTCACGCGTCCGACACCCGCGAATCACGCGGCCTCGAACTCCGCGCCACGCGCGACGCCGTCTTCCCACTGTCGCACCTCTCGATCAGCGCCGGCGGCCTGGTCGCCCAACACCGCAACCGCGCTTTCATCGACGCGCACTTCACTACGCGCCAGCGCCGCCTCGCCTCCGAACGGATCGACATCGCTGCCGACTCCGCCAATCACCTCCACGCCACCGCCCGCGCCGCCCTCCGCGCCGCAGGCCTGACCTTCGGCGCATCGTTCTTCGCCGGCCGCCACCTCACCCTCGGCGGCACGGCATCATCGATCGAACCCGACTCGCTCCTCCTCGACCGCATCCTCGATCCCGCCTTCGCCCGCGGTTCGTTCACAGCGTCGACCTACCGTGCCGAACGCTTATCGATCGGATTCGGCGGCATCACCGCCTTCTGGCAACGCCACCACCTCGGCAACGATATTGACCTTGTCGGAGTCGAGACGAGTGTTTTGATCCCACCAATGCCATTGGTCAAAACGCCGGGATTCCAGCTCGGAGGCGGCATCGCACAGGTACGACTCACACGCAAGGTGCGAGGGTGGGTAGGAGTGAGATGGAAACCCTAGATCAAGTCGCCTGCCAGCATGCCGTTAGCCGGCTGTCCGATACTGCTCGAGATGGAACTTCACCGCTGCTTCGAGCGCCTCTTCGAGGAGAAGCTTTTTCCTCGGATTTCCGAACGGTGCCAGCGTGCGAGTGAACACCCGTCTGCCGCCGATCTCCGTATCGATGTAGACGACATACACGACGCTCTGCTGCGGGTTCTCCTTCTCGCTGTTCAGTGCGCGCCGGTGCTCCTCCGTCCGCGCGGCGTCGAATGCGTCGCGGTCCGCCAGTGAACTGCTCGCCGTTTCGAGAGGTTTCGTCGAGGAGCCGCCACCGAACACGCCTACCGAAGCCGTTCCGACCGCCACAGCGGCTGATCTCATCGACGTCTGCGCGTTGATATAAGTCACGAGGTGGTGAACCTCGATCGCGAGCGGACCCTCCGGCAGGATCTCCGTGGCCCGCTGCTGCAGGAGCCGGATCGCTGGCAGTGCCGTGGCGTTTTCGGCGACACGCGAAATGCCGTACGCACCGCTCAACAGGAACCGGCTGAACGTCTTCCCCTGTTTCTCCGAGGCGTCACGCGAGTCGATGATGCGAACCCGCGCAGAATCGGCCGGAGGGACCTGAAGAGGGACGGGCTGAGAAGCACAGGCAGAGAGCAGCAGCACACTAGCGATCGACAGTTTCCTCAAACGGTTTCCCCTTTCCCGATCCGGGTTTTACGCGATGCCGCCGGCCATTATCGATCTCGGACTTGCTCAGGCCAAGAGAGAAGGTGCGCTGGTAGTGAGCGACGCGTCGTGCAATCCTTCGGGAAGATCGATGACGATGCTGCCCTCGCCACCGGCGCGGGTCACTCCGTCGTGGTCGTCCGGCGTGAGGCACTTCTTCGCGCGCTGCTCCTCGAGCAGCGCCTGCAACTGCGGCCGCACGTCTTTGGCCTCCTGTGTTTCGAACTGCGGAGACGTGAGATTGAACTGCTCGATTGGATCGGCGGTGAGGTTGTACTGCTCGTACTGCGGCGGCACGTCCTGCGGCGGAACCATGCTGAGGAGATTCGGATTCAGGATCAGCCCCGCGTAGGGCGTGGCGAACCTCTGCGTGTAAATCGAGTACTTCCACAGAGTCTCGCCGAGCTGCACGACGATGCTCTCGACCTGATTCGGCGTCGTCACCGAATCCCACTGGCGGTTGCCGACGACCTGGCTGAGCCCCTGGCTCACGTCGTCATACGTCATGAAGAACACCGGGTCGTTCGGGACGGTGCTCGTACCGCGTACCACGCCGGAAAGATCGCGGCCAACCAGCGGGCGCGTTTCGAGGTGCGACAGGGCGAGCTTCTTCGCTGCCTCGCCGACGTCCACGCCCGCCAGGCCGAGGAGCGTGGGGAGGAGATCGGCGTGCGAGGTGAGACCCGACTCGCTGCGCGGCGTATTGCCGAACAGCGGGCTGGTGATGATCAGCGGAACGTGGATCGTCTCCTCGTAGGCGTTGTACCACTTCTGATGCATGCCGCCGTGCGCTCCGAGCATGTCGCCGTGATCGGTGGTGAAGACGACGATGGTGTTCTCGTGGAAGCGCGACGTCTCGAGGCGCTGATACACGTGTTTGATGTACTTCTCGACGTTGATCTGCAGAAAGTAATAGAAGCGCCGATACATCTCAATCGTCGGCTGGGGGAGGAACATCTGCGGATAGGTCGCGACATAGCTGGCCTGTGCGGTCGGCTTCGTCGAGAGGTCTTCGTTCGCGGTGGGCGGCGGCGGGATCGGCGGCACTTCCTCGGGCGTCGGATAGGGCAGGTCGAATCCACGCTGCGCCGACCACAAGAGCCCGAAGAAGACGATGTCGTGCGGATTGACGAACGAGTTCACGAGCAGCCACGGCTGATTGTCGTTGCCGGCTTCGAGCTCGTCGATCTGCGACAGCGCCTGATGTTTGTAGCCAGGATCGCGGATCCAGCCGGAGTTGGCCTTCGATGCGCCGTGCGGCTCGGGCCCGATCCAGCCGCTGAAGCCGAAGTCGTTCAGACGATCGGCCGCTTTGTAGACGTCGACGTTTTCGAGGATCGGTACGCCGTTGTCTCTGGTCGTCATCAGCGATTCGTGCGTGCCCGGCAGCTCGATGTCGGCGTGCGAGATGTGCCACTTGCCTTTGTAATACGTGCGATAGCCGGCGGCGCGGAACCAGTCGCCCATCGTCGGGACCGTGTTCGGATCGAGCCACGACATCCCCGGATCCCACGCCGTCTTTCCCATGCCGTCGGTCTGCGAAACGCCGTGCAGAGTCGGGTACTGTCCGGTGAAAATGGACGTGCGGCTCGGCGCGCACGCGCTGGACTGCACGTAATGACGGTGGAACTCGAGCCCGCGTTCGCGGAACAAGCGCTGGGCGACGAGGTTCTCGTCCATCCACGCTCTGAGCTCCGGACTGTCGTACACGGTGGGATACCGCAGCTCATCGACCATGAAGAGAAGGATGTTCGGCTGTTTTGGCATACCCGAGGAGAGTCGCCGAATGCGGGAATCCCTACCCGAAATTGCGGGCAGCACGACCTTTCCGATCGTGCTGCCGCCGGGCTGGAGTGTGAAGCCGCTACGGGTGCGGGAGCGTGCGGTGAATCTTCGGCGCGACGTACGTGCCGGCGAGCGCGCTGCCTAAGGGGCCGTAGACCCGGAACAGGAGGCTGAAGTGGCCTTTCGGGATGGGCAGCCAGTTGGCAGTGTTCTTCTTTGGCTGGTCGGCTTGGACGTAGATCGTTACGGAGCCGT
>DASYJY010000171.1:0-48403 GCA_035995985.1 Thermoanaerobaculia bacterium
GCGCGTCCGAGCGATACCGACTGCGTAAGCGAGAACGAGGCGACTTCACGCGAGGAGCCGCCGGCGGCGGCTTCGCGTCCGATCAGGCGCTGTGTCAGCGAGTATTCGACCGAATCGCGCACGATCGGGAGGAAGGGCGAGTCGACCGTGTCGAAACGGATGATGCGGTTCTGATCGTTGACGTTCGTCGTGTAGAGATAGCGGAAACGCGGCTCGATCACGTGCTTGAACTTACTGAAGCCGCCGATCGAATCGTTGTAGACCTTCGACAGCGATGGACCGACCACTTCCACCTGCCCCTGCGCGTAGAAACGCTCGACCGGATTGTTGACTGCGGTCAATTTGCCGAATGGATTAGCGACCGAGTTGTCGTCGAGCGAGTCGGAGTAGTACGTCTCGCGCACCGAAACCTGTGGCCGCACCGAGAGCCAGGCCGGCGTGCGCAGTTGCATCGACAGCGTGGGGAAAATGTCGGCGCGGTAGTAGTTCGCGGTCGGTCCGTTCAGGAGGCCGCGCGTCACCAGATGCGACGCCGACGACTCCATCGAGTAGTAGAACGGCGTCTCGCCGATGCGATTCGGGTAGAGGCGGAACTGCAGCGACGGAAGCTGCTCGAAGCGCTGGCGCGGCGGCGCCGCGAACGGATCGTTGGGATCGACGTTGGTGAGCAGGATGTCGCGGCGGTCGGTGAGAATGTTGAACGAATACGTGCTGCGGTTCTTCGTCAGGTACGCCGACGAGTAAATCTGCGACAGCGTGTGCAGGCGCGGGTCATGCGCGAAGCGGCGGAAAAATTCGACGTTGGAGATGTCCTCCATGTCGACGACGCCACGGAACCCGCCCGGCAGGTTTTCCTGCGAGTGCTGATAGTTGTAGCGCCATTCGTTCCGGCCGGTCTCCTGGTCGTGAACGACGTATGCGCTCAGGTCGCCGTGCTTCACATTCGGTGTCGGACGGTAGCGAACGTTGATGCCGCCGCCGTTGTAGCCCTTGTCGTTGATGTCGCCGTAGAAGGTCGTGTCGGCTGAGTCTCCGAACGGGACGAAGTAGCCGACTTCCAGCCGGTCGCCGTAGGTCGGCGAGAAGAGAATGCGCGGAATCAGAAATCCCTTCGAGCGGTCGCTCTTCGTCGGCCAGACCAGGCGCGGCGTGAAGAACAGCGGGACATCGTGGGCGCGGAAGACGACGTCGCGCATGCGTGCATAGTCGTCGAGCGTGACGTCGGCCTCGGCGACATGGAACGACCACGACGGCTTGTCGAGATCGCACGACGTGAACATGCCGTTCGTGAGCCGGTAGCGGTCCTCGGAGAGCCGCTCGATCTTGTCGCCGGCGAAGTACATGTCGGGCTGCAGCGCGCCGGTGGCGTTGAAGAAGGTACCGGTTTTCGTGTCGAGGTTGAAGACGATGTGATCGCCGGTGAGCCGCGTCGGCCCTTGATCGAGGATGACGTGACCTTCGGCGACGACGTCCTTGGTTTTGAGGTTCGCCGTGATCTTGTCCGCGTGGATCTTGATGTCCTGGTATTCGACGAGGACATCCTTTTCGAAAATCGCGTATTCATCGCGGACGTACTCGTCTTTTCCGCCCTCCGTGGAGTGCGAAATCTTGATGTCGCCGCCCTGATTCTTCTTCAACCCCGGCGTCACTTTGAACTTCGGTTTGGGTTGGTTGTAGTACTGCCCGGCCGGTCCCATGTTCTTCGCGGCTTGCGCGAAGAGCAGCGAGGGAGTGGTGGCGAGGAGAAGCGCGGCAGCGGTGCGGAGGAGCGGGGCTGGATGAACCCTCATGCGTCGCGCGTCATTGTATCCGACGCTCCTTCTTCTCCGGCGCCGGCATTGAGCACGGCGCGGTCGATGATGCTCATTTGCTGAATCTGCATTCGCAATTTGATGATTTCGAGCTGGTAGAGGCGTGCGACGTCGTCGGTGCGATTGCGCTGCTGACGCTTGCGCAACGCGATGCGGTTGGCGAGCCGGACGAACTCGCGATGCGCGCGGCGATCGGCCCAACCGCCGCGTCCGAGGCGGAGCAGGGGATGGGCGGCGGTTCGGACGTCGCGCTCGCTGAGGAAGCCGAGGGACGACTCGTGGCGCAGCTCCGCGCGAACGTCGGGCCACTGCCGGAAGGTGGCCACGACGACGATCAGCGGCAACGCGGCGGCGACGGTGAGCAGGATGTACCGCTCGCGGACGCCGTAGCGCGCGGCAAGCGACGGCAGCCACGCCACGACGATCGCGATCGCCGCGGTGGCGACGTCGAAGGCGATCTGCCTGCGCTTGTCGGCGACGTGGAAGACGGCGAAGGTGATGCCGTATCCGGCCACGCCGCCGGCCAGCATCATCGCGGCGATGACGGCGGCAGCGTTGATGGACGTCATCACTAACGGTACGGCCGCGGTCGCGCCCATCACGCTTCCGACGATCATCCCGTCCACCGCCTCGGTCTCATGACCGGTGTGCCGAACGTAGAGCGCGGCCAGCGTCAGCGCGATGCCGCCGATCACGGGATAGAGCGCGCGAACGACGAAAAGGAGAATGGCCACGGCAAGTCCGACGGCGAATGCGGTGCGCCAGGCCGTGCCGAGGTCGTTGTCGAGCGTCTTGAAAAAATGGGCCGCGGCCATGGCGGCCAGAAACACGGCGTAGACGACGATGCAGAGGACGGGATCGGACATGCGTCAGGGGAATGAGTATCCGGCCTCGTCGTAGCGAACCGGGTGGCGCAGAAAGTAGCGGCGCGAGGCTGCGATGTCCATCCGGATCTGATTCGTCAGCTCCACCGCCGACTGGAACTGATGCTCGCGTCGCAACAGCCGGTGGAAGTAGAGCCGCACGGTGTCGCCGTAGACGTCGGAGTCGAAGTCGAGGATGTGGCTCTCGATGGTGATGGCGTAGTTTTCATACAGCGTGGGCCGCACGCCGATGTTCGTGACGCTCTCGAACGAGCGGCTGAAACTCTCGAAGCGCGACGTGGTGATGTAGACGCCGCCGCCGGGATGAAGCTCGTTGGCGGGATCGAAGTTGACGGTCGGGAAGCCGATCTTGCGCCCCAGCCGGCGTCCCGTGGCGACGCGGCCATCGATGAAGTAGGTGCGCGCCAGCGCCGTGGCCACGGTGCGCATCGTCCCTTTCTGAATGGCGTTGCGGACGAGGGAGCTGGAGACCCGAATGCCGCGGATCTTGACCTCGTCCACGCCCTGCACCGCGAAGCCGTACCGCTTGCCGGCCGCTTCGAGCCTGGCCAGATTGCCTTCGCGGCCGGTGCCGAAACAGAAGTCGCGTCCGATGCGGACGTCGCTGACCTGCAGCGCCGCGACGAGAAACTCGGCGATGAATCGATCGGCCGTCCAGCGCGAAAAGTCGTGCGTGAAGGGGACGACGATGAGCGCGTCGACGCCCATGTCGCGCAGCAGTTCGTGCTTCTGCGGCAGCGTGAGAATCTGCGGCGGGACGCGGTCGGGCGCGACGATCGAGAGCGGATGCGGATTGAACGTGATGACGGC
The DNA here is from genome assembly GCA_035995985.1 of Thermoanaerobaculia bacterium. Classification (GTDB taxonomy): domain Bacteria; phylum Acidobacteriota; class Thermoanaerobaculia; order Gp7-AA8; family Gp7-AA8; genus JADGNZ01. The sequence continues at coordinate 3,506 of DASYJY010000171.1, forward strand.
GGAGGGCCGGCCGGTTTCGCGGGCGCGCGCGACGACGCCGCGGATGATGGCCTGATGGCCGATGTGCATGCCGTCGAAATTGCCGATCGTGGCCACGCATCCGCGAGGCAGGTCGGTCTGTCGAAGCGGGTCATTAATGAGAATCATGGGCGAGGATCGTGAGCGCGAGCGATGGGCGCGCGGATCATCGCATACCGTCATAAACTCGTGCGCTTGAAAGCACTGCTGCTGCTCCTCACTCTCGCCGCCCTGCCGGCCGCCGCCGCCGATCATCCGTCGCGTCCGCCGGTGAAAGCGTGCAAATGGGAGAGGTTGTCCGACGCCGCGCTCGGTTTGGATGCGTGGGTACAGCGCTGCGATTTCGGATTCCGCAAGATCGATCTCTTCACGAAGGGCGCGTCGCTTTACATCCACTACTCCGATGGCGGCGCCCCCGATCCGCTGATCGACGTTCTGCCGCTGCTGGCCGGCGAAACGGCGGAGGCGGCGATCAAGCGCATCTTCGCGTCGCATACCGCTGCAAAGCTGGCCAAACGATGCGTGCTCGCGCCGTACTTGGGTGACAAGCGTCCCGGCGCAACGCGCTACACGTTCGTTCCAAATGCGGCGTACAAGAAAGAGCTCGACGCGAACGCCGACCCGAACGAAGTCGGCGAGCCGCCCTGCGGCGACTGGGGCGATGCGCCGGACGGCATTCAGTATTTCGAGGTCCAGCCGGGTGCGCGAAAGGTGATGTTCGTGCGTGTCGGGCAGGACGAGCCGTTATTCGACGAGAAGACGCTCCGGCTCACGAAGTGACATTCGCAGGAGAATCGCGAAGCCTCCGGCAAGCCATAAGACGATCGGGATGACCGACGCCAATTTTCGCTGGCCGAAAATGAATTCGCCGAGGTTGCCGGATTCGCGGGGAAGGGCGACGTGAGCGACCGATGGTGTTTCGTAGCCGATGTCGCGGCGCGTTCGTTCTCCGATTTGTCCTGTGAAGAATGCCGGTACAAGATACCGGCTCACTGGATGGGGAAGTGCTGATGAGGGCATAGGATCGGTCGCGGTCGCGATGAAGTTCACGCCTACGGAAAGGATTGCCGCCGCAATCGCCGCCACAATCAAAATGGGACGAAGTCGTACTGCCATCATCGGAATGCCCAGCAGCGGAATGATCGGCACGAGATAGCGCGGGCCGAAGGCGAACCCGCCGTGCCAGCCATTGAAGCTCGCAATCACCAGGATGAATGATGCTGCAATGGCGATCAGTGACCAATACTCCGCATTGCGTTTCATTACGGCCAAGCCGGCTACCGCGAGTAATAAGATTGGCGAAACGAAGAACAGTCCGCGATACGGTGAAATCGTGATGCCGTACAACGCGTCGGTAGAGGGCATCGTTATCACGCCGAAGAGCAGCCCCTTCTCCGTGAATCGTGTGCTCGCCTCCATCGACGTCCGAAACGGCGATCCGAAGCAGAGCCATTGATAAACAGCCATCAATAAACCAAAGGGCAATCCGCCGAGTATGAATCGAACCGCGGTCCGTCGCTGATACGTAAATGCGAGCAGAACGAGGATTATCGCGGCAAGCGCACATACATAAAAGCAGGCAACCGCAATTCCCGCTGCAATGCCGGCCGCGACTGGGCGCGTCTCCAGCAGCGTGAACGCGAGCAGTAAGAACAATGCCGCCGGTACGTGCGCAAATAGCATCGTTGAGTACGGGAAGATGATCGTGCCGAAAAGGATGATCGCAGAGACGCACAGGGCGGTGGTTCGCGATGAGCGCCGCCTTCCGTAGACGTAAAGAATCGGCCCGATCAGTGCGCCGCATAATCCGGCGCTCAATGCGGTCGAAATCCAGCGGTTCATCCGTGTCAATGAATCGACGGGAGCGTGCAGACGGCGTTCGATCGCATACACCACCGCATACGGCGCCGCGGCAAGGATCGACGCGCCCGGCGGCTTGTTAATGAATATGTGACCATTCGTCCCCGGCGAAACATCGCCGGTGTTGACGTCATATCCGTCAATGTACAGCGTCTGGCGCTCCACAATAGCCCGCGTCAGGTCGAAATGTGCGTCCTGATTCCAGCCGGCGCCGCCCGTGAAATAGGCGAACGTTGCCGCCGCCAATAGGAAGAGACCCGCAGCGATCTTGGTATCGGTGCTCCGAGTTCGTGAAAGCGCCGCGAATCTTCTCAATGGTCCCGAGCCTCACCAGCACAGACAAGAGTGTCTGTGCCACATGGATCCTGCCATACAGGAGTGTTGCTATTGGAGAGGGCCGGTGTGGCACAGACACTCTTGTCTGTGCTTTGGCAGGATGCAATGCCTGATGTTGCTAACCCGGCCGCCCCGGCAAGCGCGATCTCGGTGCTCACGACGAATACAGCGACGGCACCGACTGCGTGATCGCTTCCCAATCGGGCGGATTCGTGCCCAGCATGCTGACGAACTGATTGACCATCATCGGATCCCATTTGCCGCCCGCGGCTTCGCGGCGCAGCGTCTCCAGCGCGGCTGTGTGCGACAACGGCGCCGGACGATACGAACGATGCGACGTAAGCGCGTCGTAGGCATCAACGATCGACAGCAGACGGACCTCGTGCGGGATCGCGTCGCCGCTCAGTCCGTCCGGATATCCGCGGCCGTCGTAGCGCTCATGATGGTGACGGATCAGCTGCAGGACCGCGCTCATCGTCAGCAGCGGCCGGACCATCTCCTCGCCGATGACGGGATGATCGATCACGCGCAGAAACTCCTCGCGCGTGAGCGGCCCCTGCTTGTTGAGCAGCGACTCCGGCACGGCGATCTTGCCGATGTCGTGGAGCAGTCCGGCCACGCGCACGCGTTCGCCGGCCGCGTCGCCGAGGCCGAGGTGAAGGGCGAAGGTGCGGGAGAGATCGCCGACGCGTTGGGAGTGGCCGCGCGTGTATTGGTCCTTCGCTTCCAACGCCAGCGCCAGCGCGCAGATCACGCTGTAGGTCTGTTCGAGGTCCGCGTGAAAATCCTTGATGCGCATCAGCGAACGAATGCGCGTGATCAGCTCGACGCGATTGAGCGGATAGGCGATGAAATCGTCCGCGCCCGCGACGATCGCTTCCTGGCGCATGCTGCCGCCGCCGTGCGCGGTGAGCACGATGATGGGCAGGAAGAGGTGGCGCGGATCGGCGCGAAGAAGGCGCAGCGTTTCGGCGCCGTCCTGCACCGGCATCAGCAGGTCGAGCAGAACGACGTCGATGCCGTCGCGGTCGATGATCTCGACCGCCTCGGCGCCGTTCTCCGCGAATGAAACGCGGAAACCGGCTCCGGCCACGCTCGCCGCAACGAGCTCGCGATTGATCGGATTGTCATCGACGCAGAGCACGTGCGCCGCGGGCAGGCTCCGAGGCCGCATGTGACGCGACGTCACCGGCGCCGGGTGCTCCTCATCGAGCGCGGCGGCGAAGAATGACAGCAGCTCACCATCGAACGCGCCATCGCGCCCCTCGGCGCGCAGCAACGCCAACGCATCAGCCTCGGACAAATCATCATCGTGCTGAATCTCGTCGAAGCGATTGGCGATGCCGGCGATCTGCGCCTCGAGCGGAATGGCGTCGCCGGCAAGACCATCGGGGTAGCCGCGGCCATCGTTCCGCTCGTGGTGCCAGCGAACGATCGGCACGAACGGCCGGAACGTCTTCATGGGGTCGAGGATCGACGCGCCAATGTGCGTGTGCGCCGCCACCAGCGCAGCTTCGTCATCGGTCAGCGTCGCCTTCGCCAGCAGCACGTCGGGGACGCCGATCATGCCGACGTCGTGCAGCAGCGCGCCCTTCGTCACGATCTCGCGCTCCTCGCGCGACATGCCCAGCTTCTCGCACAGTCGCGACGCGTACGCCGCCACGCGCTGGCCGTGCCCGCGGCTGTGCGGGTCCTTATTCGCGAGCGCGTTGGTGAGCGTGAGGATGATGTTCTCGCTCGAATCGAGCTCCTTGCGAAGATTGCGGATGCGCGCCAGCGAGCGGATGCGCGTGCGCAATTCCTCCCTGTTGATCGGCTTGTTGAGGAAATCGTCCGCGCCGCATTCGAGCGCTTTGATCTTGTCCTCGGTGCCGGTGAGCGCGGTCAGCATCAGGATCGGAATCGTTCGTCCGATCTCGTCGGCCTTGATGCAGCCGCACGCTTCGTAGCCGTCCATCACCGGCATCATCACGTCGAGCACGATCACCGCCGGATTGATGCGCGGGAAAAGCTCCAGCGCCTCGCGCCCGTCGCGCGCCAGCACCACGTCGTAGCCCCACGTCGAGAGGTACTCCTCGAGCAGCTGGAGATTTTGTTCGTTGTCATCGACCGCGAGAACGATGTCTCGATCGGGAGGAACGGCCGCGTCGGGGATGACCATCGCGAGGCGGCGATTATAGGCGCAGCCTTTGTTGCTCGCCGGGATACACGAGGTGATCGCCTTCGATCTGCGCGAGCGGATTCATCGCGTGGACCTTCAGCGCGCCCGCTCCGATGATGTGCAGGACCTCGATGCCGCGCCGCGTCAGCTCATCCGCGACCAGGTTGCGATGACATCGCCACGGCACCGCCTCGGCGCACATGATCGCGACGCGCTGCTTCTCGGCAAACGACAGCAGCGTGTCGATGGCGTCGCGAAATTCGTCCGTGGCCATGTAGTCGGCGTACGCGCGGAACTGCTCGTTGCGCCACGCCATGTTGCGCGAATCGGCCAGCGCCTTGCGCCGTCCGCCGAGCTCCGGCATGTGGACGTACGCGATGCCGTGCTCCGGCAGCCACGTCGCCATCGCGTCGCTGGAGAAGTGCGGATAGCGCTTCGATCCGGGATAGCGGCGGATGTCGGCGAGCACTTTGATCTCGTGTTCGCGCAACAGATCGCGCAGCTCGTCAGCGGCTCGCGTGGAGTGTCCGATGGTGTAGACGTTCATACGAAAACGTCCAATGATCGCACCCGCTGGATTAGTTCTGAGGGCGCGGCGGGTTGTAACCGGCACTCCCATGGCGTACTACGCTGAACACGCGCAGCAACTCAAACGCGACCTTGCTGCCGAGGTGCCGACGGATGAGCTTCGCCGGCTGCACGCGAAGCGGCCGCTGCTGCACGCGCTGATCGCATTTCTCAACGTTGCGGTGCTGATTGCCGCAGGTGTGGCCATCGTTCACTTCGATCGCTGGTACTTCTGGCTGCCGTGCGCGTTCGTGGCGGGATTCGCGGTCTTCGATTTCACCGTGCTGCTGCATGAGGTCGTTCATCGCGCGGTGCTGACGGAGTCGAGCGATCGCGCGTACCGCTTCCTCGGCTTGCTCTACGCTGTCCCGAGCGGAATCTCAGCGTCGCAGTTCACGCGCTGGCATCTCGATCATCACGCGTCGCTCGGCTCGAACGTCGACGATCCGAAGCGGCACTATCTCTCGCCAAAGATCAACGCGCGCTGGCTCAAGGCGCTCTACTTCACGCCCGCGCTTTTCCCGATCTACTTCCGTGCCGCCGCGAAAGAAGCCTCTGCGTACGAACCGGAACTGCGGCGCCGCATCGGACGGGAGCGCCTCTTCACGATCGCGTTCCAACTCGCTGTCCTGGCCGCCATCGCATTCATCGGCGGCTGGGCCATCGCGTTCAAGCTCTACATCGTCCCCGTCTTCTTCATCTTCCCGATCGCTTTCGCCCTCAACCGCCTCGGCCAGCACTACGACATCGATCCCGCCGATCCCGCCAAGTGGTCGACGCTCGTCAAAGGCTCGTGGTTCTGGGACGTCATCTACCTCTTCTCGAACTATCACCTGGAGCACCACTACTTCCCCGGCGTCCCGTTCTACAACCTCCCGCGTCTGCAGAAGCTCCTACTGCCGTTCTACGAAAAGCGCGGCATGACTGCGATGAGCTACGGCTCGCTCCTCTGGCGCTGGCTCGTGCTCAACCGCAAGCCGCACGCGAACTGGGATGAAGCGGCCGGTCTCAATCTGCATCCATCTGCGTCATCTGCTGATTGACGTCTGAATGGACAGCCGCTCGCCGATTGGCAACAATGCCGCGTCCATGGATTCCTTTCCACTCCGTCCGCGCGAGGTCTTCGAAGGGCTGAGCAAGACCGTCGTCGGTCAGGATGAAGCCATCCGCGAGCTGTCGGTTGCCATCGTCAAACATCTCGTCGGCCATCCCGCGCCGAACATGCTGCTCATCGGAAACTCCGGTTCGGGCAAGACCACGCTGATGCGCGCCGTCGAACAGTTTCTCGACAGCCGTCCGGAGCTGAGCCATTCCGCGAACGTCATCCGCATCAATGCGAATGTGCTCGCCGAGGAGCATCAGGGATATGGAAGGGCCGTGCTCGGGCGGCTCTACGCGAATGCGCGCACGCGCCTCGGCGCGAACGCTCCGATGCCCGACCTGCTGCGTTCCGTTGAACACGGCATCGTCTTCATCGACGAAGTGGACAAGATCCGCGCGCAGGTGAGCGGCGAGCCGAACGTGCGCGGCATCGTCGCGCAGGAGGCGCTGCTGACGCTGATGGAGAACGAGAACGTCGAGTTCGAAGCGAACGGGATGATGTTCGCCGTCAACTCCTCGAAGATCCTCTTCATCGTCGGAGGCGCGTTCGAGGAGTTGTACGAAGCCGTCTTCCGCCGCGCCACGATCGGGCAGGACGTCGCGCCGATGAAGCCGATCGTGGTGGTCTCCGCCTCGGGGGAAGTACGCGAAGAGCTGCCGTTCCATCTGCGGGACTACCTGAAGTACGACGACCTGTTCCGCTACGGCATGACCCCGCAGTTCGTGTCGCGTTTCGAATCGATCGTCGTTCTCAACGACCTCGGCGAGTCCGATCTGGCGCGCATCTTCGTCGAGCCGGAGGCGTCGATCTTCCGCACGTCGCGCGCGTACTTTGAGCGATTCGGCATCGACCTGCAGATCACGCGCGGCGCATTGATCGCCATCGCCTGGGACGCCGCGCGCCAAAAGCGCCTCGGCGCGCGCGCGCTGCGCGAGACCTTCCGGCGCGTTATCGGCGGTCTCGAATTCGATCCTGCCGGCGGCGGCACCAAGGTCATCACGGTCGATGAAGCGATGGTGAAAGAGACGATCGCCGGCCGCGAGCAAGGGTCCCCTCGGCCGCGATGATCCGCACCGCATTCGTCCTCGTGATGCTGGCGATCGCCAGCGCGGCTGCCGGAGCATCCGTCGCATTCGTCGATAGCCGCGCCGCTCCCGGCGGCAACGGTACGCGTGAGCGGCCGTTCGCCAGGATCGCGCAAGGCGTCCAGAGCGCCGTCATCGTTTATGTCGCGGAGTCCGACAAGCCGTACGAAGAGAGTGTGACGCTGAAGAAAGGGCAGATGCTGATCGGCTCCGCCTTCGGCCTCGATGCGCTTCGCGCCGACATGCACGTTGAATTCGAAGGCGTTGGCGTTCCGGCGATGCAGGGACCGGGGCCGTCCATCCGCGGAACGATTGTCGCGGGCGCGGACAACGTCATCGCCGGATGCACGATGCTCGCGGAAGGAGTGAGCGCGATCGTGGCGTCGAACGCGCTTGGTACCTTGACCATCCGCAACGTCTATTTCAAAACGTCGCAACTTGGATTTGCGATTTACCTCGTGGCGCAGCAGGGCAACGTCAACGTCTCCGGCGGCGCGATGGAGGCGACGAACGGCGGCGGCGGAATCGCTCTCGACGGCGGCTACAGCGACGTCGTCATCGACCGCGTCCCGATCTCCGGCGAATTCAACACGGCCGTCAGGATCCAGGGACGCCGCTCCGGCACCGTCACGTTTCGCCGCGGCTCGAAGATTCACGTTCGCGACGCCTTCAACGACGCGATCGTGATCACCGGCGTCGACCGCGGCGCCGCGGTCGTTTTCGAAGACACGATCGACGTGCGCGGGCGGCGGCGCGGAGTCGTCATCGACAAGTGCGCCAAAGTCGTCATCGGCGGCGCTTCGACGCTGAACACCGCGAATGGGGCCGCGCTCGAAGTGCATGACTCCGGTGTCGATCTTTCCTTCGAATCGGTTTCCGCGCAGGGAGTGGCGCCGGGAACGCTCGACGAAGGGATCATCCTCGATCGCATTCACGGCAAGGTGTCGATCACCGGGCTCGAAGGGAAGATCGGAACGGGCGGCGCGATCCTCCACGCGCGCGGTAACGGCATCCGCATCGATCACGCCGATCACGTTCGCATGGCCGGCCTCACGATCACCGACAGCGGCGTGAACAAGCCGGTGCGCGGCGCGCGTTGCGCCGGCAACTTCGAGGTGAATTCGACCGCCATCTGCCGCGCCGCGCTCTATCTCCGGCACATCACCGACTCGACGTTCGAGAACATCGTCATCGACGGCGGCAGCGCCATGGGCATCAACGCCAACAACATTCGCGGCGTCACCTTCGGCGGTCTCGACGTCCACCGCGCCGGTGACGAGACATTCGAAAGCGGTGTGTTGCTGCAGGAAGTCGGCGGCACGATCACCTTCAGCCGCTCGTCATTCGCCGACAACGCCGGCAGCGAGATGCTGATCGAGCAGCGTTTCAACAACGGCAAGATCGTGCTCGATCGCTGCGTCCTGAGCGCCACGGGACGTCCCGATGTTGCGCCGCATCTGCTGGAGCTGCGATCGTTTGGAAACGCGAAGGTAGACGTCGAGCTCCGCACCGCCGATCTTCACGACAACCTCGGCTCCGCATTCGACGCCGCGGCGGCGGAAGGAAGCTCGCTTTCCATCGATACGCGCGATTCCTCGCTGCAGCACTTCGGCCACGGCATCATGACGGTGGCCGCGAGACAGAGCGGAAACGCGCGGATCACGCTGCGCGGCAACACGATCGTGGCGCTGGCCTCGGACCGCGCATGGATCGACGCTGCTGCCACGGACGCCGCGGGCATCTGCGCCGACATCGCCGCGAACCGCTTCAGCAGCGTGCCGGGAACGGTGATTCATCTCGCCGCATCACCGCAGGCGACGCTGCACATTCTCGGGCTGCCCACTGGCACTGGCTCGATCGGTGCAGCGCTCGCGGCGGCCAACGGCGGCGCGGTGACTTTGGTGGAAGGCCCGGCGTTGGCCACAGAGAATTGCCGGTGATACTCATCACGCACCGCCGTTGAACCCATGCTAGTATCCCCGCGTCCAGTCCGAGTTTCGTTCCGCGCAGATTCAGGGCGCATTCCAGACAAAACGCCATATGGAGAGCCGCATGAAAGCCAAAGCTGTATCTGCCGGGATCCCGCGTCGCGAATTCATCCGCATCAGTTCTGTCGCCGCCGTCGGCGTGGCCATCGTCACGATGAGTGACGGAAATCTCTTCGCCGCGACGAGTTCAGGGATCGTTCCCCTCATGGACGTCGGCTACGCGCCGTCGCTTCCCGCGGCCGGCTTCTCGATCCCGCTGAACAGTGCGGACTCCATCCTCAGCCCCGATCCGCGATTCATCAGCACCGGCGCGCGCGTCGCTGTCGTCGGCGCCAAACGCGCCGATCGTCATCGCAACGCGGCCGGCGGCATCGGCGTCGACGCGCTTTTTGCCACGAATCATCGCCAGCCGGAGAATCCATCGCACTACCGTTTCTTCTCGGTCAACGGACGCCCGGACGCCGACATGATCAGCGGTCCGGTCAGCTTCAACATGCCGGTTCTATCAACCTCGGGCGTCACGCTCATGGTGACGCGGCAGCGGCCGACGCCGCAGGAACCCTCCGCGACACCGCCTCCGATTGAATCCGAGGTTTCCGCGCTGACGCTCTCGCTCGGAAATGTGGCCGGACCGAAACTCACCCGCGGTGTCTACGTGCTCGCCTTCCGCGAAGAAAACAGTGACTCGATGTCGAACTGGAGCCGCCTCTCGATTGCCAATGGCGACGGCGGCTACTACATCGCCGGCGCGACCTTTTCCTACCTGCTCCTGAACGTCGACTACGCGCCGGCCGAGCAAGCGATTCCGGACCGCCGCCGCTCCGCGCGGCACTAACATTCGCCGATCGCAACCTGAAACCGCCGGGCGTCACTGCCCGGCGGTTTTGTTTTGCGCACGGCGCCTCGCAGGGACCAATCGACGATGGGGCCGAGCCTTGGGCAACCAACGCACCGGGCCGTGCCCGGCGACTACAATGCGCCGCGCACATGGAACCCCCGAAAAAATCTCTCTTTGACAAGCTGAAACGTGGGCTCTTCATGACCCACACCGAGATCATCGAGAAGGTGAAGGAGTCGCTGACTCCCGACCTTCCGATTGACAAGTCCGCGATCGATGGTCTCGAAGAAGGCCTCCTCGGTGCGGACGTCGGCGCGGAGCTGACGATGGCGCTCGTCGATCGCATCGAACAGCGCGTCCGCGACGAGCGCATCACGAAGATGGATCGCTTCACCGAGGTGCTGCGCGAGGAAACGCGCGCTCTCATCCCGAAGCGAACGATGTCAGCGATCGACACCTCGCGCGCCAAGCCGTTCGTCATCCTCGTCGTCGGCGTGAACGGAACCGGGAAGACGACCACCATCGCGAAGCTCGCCTCGCGCTTCAAGAGCGAAGGCAAGTCCGTTCTCCTCGGCGCCGCCGACACCTTCCGCGCCGCGGCCATCGAGCAGCTCCAGCTGTGGGCCGACCGCATCGGCATCGATATGGTCAAGCACAAAGCCGGATCCGATCCCGGCGCCGTCGCGCACGACACCGTCACCGCCGCGAAGGCGCGCGGCACCGACGTCGTCCTCATCGACACGGCCGGACGTCTCCACAACAAATCGCACCTGATGCAGGAGCTGTCGAAAGTGCGCCGCGTCATCGAGAAGGAACTACCCGGCGCGCCGCACGAAACGCTGCTGGTCATCGACGGCACGACCGGACAGAACGGCGTCAGTCAGGCGGCGGCGTTCCTCGAAGCGGCGCACGTCACCGGTATGGTCGTGACGAAACTCGACGGAACCGCGAAAGGCGGCGTGATCCTCTCGATCATGCGGCAGTTCGACATCCCGGTGAAGTTCGTCGGCGTCGGCGAAAGCGCGGACGATCTGATCCCGTTCGATCCGGCCGCCTACGTCGACACGCTCTTCGAGTGACTGAGCGCCCACCACGACGCGAAGACGACGCCGAACATCCCCACGATGCGGAAGACCAGCTCCGCGGTCAGCCAGAAATTCGCCGCCGTGTCGCCGTAGTGCTGCTCGCTCCACGCGCCTTGCCGGATTGCGTATGTCGATTCGATCGAGATCACCAGACCGATGCAGTGCGAGATGAAAAGAATTACAAGCGCGATGAGCAGGCCGCGAACATTGACGAATCGCCACGACTCTTCATTCGAGGCGAAGAGGGCCAGCAACAGGATGATGTTGTACGTGAGCTGATCCGCGGGCATCGTCGCCGTCGGCAGTGGTGTGGCCGAGGTGACGAAAATCTTGCGCTCCTGCGGCACGAGCACGGCGTCGGCGAGTCTGCGGTCGGCGTGCAGCAGCACTTGCGTCGACGGCGCCAGGATTCGGTTGTACATCGGCGTTGCCGCCCACCAGATCGCCACTCCGAGCGCGAGACCGGCTACGAACCTAAGTGCTCGAAGGAGCATCGCGCGGCGTCACTCTCGACGTCCAGATCAGGAACAGAAAGACGGCCGCGCCGAACATCAGCGTCTGCCATACGGCCAGATGGAACGTCTCGAAGACGCTGCGGTGGTAAACGCCAAGCAGGTAGAGCGAAGCGATGCGGATCACGTTGAGCGCTTCGAGGACCACCGCCGCCGCGAGCGAACCGATCATGCGCTTCCGCAGCGGCGCGTGAAAGGCGAGCATCGCCGCGCAGACGAAGACCACCGCTTCCAGCCCGTTGCAGCCGCCGCGGATATCGACGGCGAATCGCGATCCCGCGATTACGGTGCCGTCGACATGCACCGGCTCGTGGATCAAATTCAGCGCCCCGCCCGAAACGCGCGCCAGAGCCGCCGTGAACGGCAGCACGGCATGCGTGTCGACCCAACCGATGGTGATGATGGCGTAAAAGGCGATGAGCAAAACCGCGAAGACGATAAGGAACCGCGTCTGCCGCGGTGCGAGAGCCATGCGGGCGATTCTAACAGCGTCACTTGCGATGAACGTAGATCGTGTTGCCGATGCGCTCCTGGCGCAGGTTGTTCGTACGCAAAATGATCTCGAGCGCTTCCGTCCACGGCGTCTCGGTCAGCGTCACGGTGACACGCCCGTCCACGTCATCGTCGACGATCATTTCGATATTCGTGATTTTTGAGAAGGTGCGCAGGACGTCGCGGATCTCAGCGTCTTTCAAATTGATCGAGATGGTCTCGTCGTGCCGTTTCTCGACTTTGCTGACGGCATGCGCCGATTTCGCAGCAATCGTCTGGATGATCGGAGTTCCGCCGTCGATGACGCTCTCCACGGTCGCGCTGCCGTCGGCATGGCCCTTCACGCGAATCACCATCTCGTGTCCATCGTCCGGAGGAAACGGATCCATGTGTCCCCAATTCATGGTGCCCCACTCCTCCACATGAACTCGGACGCGTGCCGAATTGAGGATGGTGTCGTCCGTGTGGCTTCGGATGGTGATGAAAAAGTCGAACAGCGAATCGAGGCGCGTTGCGTTGACGTCGATCTTGTACGGCGCCGTGCCGGTGTCGTCGCTCGCTGCTGGCAACGCGCGCGCCACGCCGCTTCCAACCGTTGCGATTGCGATCAGCGCGATGACTGTGGTCGTGACGGCGCGGTGGGGGAGAAGACGGCGTGTTCCGAATCGCATGATGGCGTTCATCCTTTCCTGGATCGTGTTGCTGACGATGCACGAGATGCCCGCCGCCCGCGGCGCGATGGCCGCGCCGCACACTTTGCCAAGGGCGGTGAGGTAGGTGTTGGTGTCGCCTGAGGAGATGACGATGGCGTCGCACGCTTCTTCGCGCGCGGCATCGAGGACACGGCGCGCGATCCACACGAGCGGATGAAACCAGAGCGCGCTTCCAGCGATCGATTCGATGACGCTGAGAAGATTGTCACGCCGCGCGACGTGTGCGCATTCGTGCGTGAGGATCGTTTCTAACTCCGCGCCGGCGAGTTGCGTATCAGCCGGAATGACGATGATCGGCCGGAGCAGTCCTACCGTTGCCGGAGTTGCAACCGATGACGAACGAAAGAGGCGGATCGGTTTTGCGACGCCGGCACGTTCGCGTGCACGGACCAGCGCAACATCGTCAGCGGCGACTGCATTTGCAAGTGCGCGACGCACCGCCCCGCGCCCGCGCACGAACGACCGCACCACCAGCGCGATCGCGATCGCCGCCCAGATTGCGAAGACGGCCATCGGCCAGATCGGCGCCGCCGTCTGCGGCAGGCTCTCCATCGAAAGAGGTCCGAGAGCGTTGATGACGATCGTCCCCTTCATCCCGGACAGATCGATTCCGAACGCAGCGAGAAGCCGCGGCACGATCGCCGACGGAATCGCGAACTTCATCAGCGCCGCGAACACGATCGCGTAACGCGTCCGCGCTGCCAGCCGGGGGATGTGCGCGACGAGGATGGCGACCGCGACGAGCAGCGTCGACTCGAGCAGGTGCACGATCATTTCGCGCCTCGCTTCGCCGCTTTCTCGATCGCTTTGAGATCGTCGAGCGACAGCTTGCCCGTTTCGACGAGGTGCGCGACGAGCGGTTGCGAGCCGCCGATCAGATCGATCAACTCGTCGACGAGCCGCCGGTAAACCGACTTCCGCGTGATGGCCGGCTCGAAGTAGAGCGCGTTGCCGGCTTTACGCGTTCGTCGCACGGCGCCTTTCTGCTCCAGGCGCTGCACGATGGTCTGCACGGTCGTGTACGCAGGAGGTTCGGCGCGCTCGATGGCGTCCTGCACCTCGCGCACGCTCGCTTCGCCGAGGCGCCAGAGCACGCTCATGACCTCGGTCTCGAACTTCGTCAGCGCGATGCGTTCTTTAGCCATGCGCGCATACTACATTTGTAGTAGCGCCGCGTCAAGCTGGCAGCGCCGGAAGCCGCCGGCGCTGCCGAAGTTCAAATCAGCGCTTGCAGCTTTCGTGATCGAGCTTCACCCACTTGCCGTTCATTTCCATCTCCGACTCGTGGCGAACCTCGTTCTTGCCGACGCGCGTGAAAATGTCGCGTGCCTTCATCGTCGCGCCGCCGCTGTGCATCAGGCCGTCGAATGCCATCTTGTCCGACACCCAGCCCGGCGCTTGTTCGACCGAGTAGCCACTCATGTTGTCGACCGCGCCGGAGACGAACGCTTTCGGCTGCGTGTCGTAACTCAACAGCATGCGCACCGCGTACGGATGCGGATTCTTCGCCGTCTTTTCCTCGGTGTAGGCGACTTCAGCCCATGAGCCGTCGAGAACCCACGAGCCATGGACGGTGGCCTTCGTCGGATGCTCCGGCCCCATCGGCGACGCGAACGCCGTGCCGGTGCACTGCCAGGTTCCAATGAACGTCTGCAGCTCTTTCAATTTCGGATTGCTCTGGCCGAACGCGGCCACGGTCGTCAGACAGATAACCACTGCAATGATGCGAGTTTTCATTCTCTCTCCTCCTGTTTTGTTTGAGGATACGCGTCTCGCGCGGATTTGGATGCCTACTGGCGCGGGATGCCGATGTCGGCCACGACCGCGCGCGGCAGCTTGCGCAGATGTTCGGGCGCGAGCTTGATCTTCGTCGATCGATTGCCGCCGCCGACGATGACGTACTCGCGCTCCATCACCCGCTCGTCGATGTACAGCGGGATGGATGGCGGCAGTCCGAAAACAGTCACGCCGCCGATCAGTTGCCCGGTCAACTCTTTCGTCTCCTCGGCGGACGCGAATGATAGGCGCTTGATCCCGATCAATTTGCTGATCTTGTGATTGACGTCGAGCTTCATCGTCGCGGTAACGAGACAGGCGATGTACTGCCGCGGCTCAGTCTTCGCGGCTACCAGAATCGTATTCGCCGCGTTCTCGCGCGGGATGTCGTAGTTCGCGCAGAAGACGTCGGTATCCGCCCACTCAGGATTGCAGTCGAGCACCTCGTGCGGGATGTTCAGTTCATCAAGCTCGCGCTGCACGGATGGATCGAGTTCAGACATTACGAAGATTCTATCTGGAGCAAGCTCCCAAGCGCACAGACAAGAGTGTCTGTGCCACATGGTTTCGTTTCTTGCTCGCCATGAGCGTACTTGTCGCGCAAGCGTGTGGCACAGACACTCTTGTCTGTGCTGGCGAAATTACAAGGGACTGAAAATGCTCACCCGCCCCGCGTTCACGACCACGGTCGACGATTTCCCGCCCGCCACCACCCGGTACTCGCCGGGAGCGAGTCCCAGCATCCCGAAAAAACCGTTGCCGTCGGTATGGGTCGTGCGCGTTTCATGCGTCGCCAGCGACTCGATCGACACGAGTGTTCCGTCGCCGTCGGCCGTTCCCATCAATGCGCCGGTCGTTGACTCCGGACGCCGCGGTGGCGGCGTCGTCGCCGCAAACAGCGGATGCTCGATTGTCTCGAACGCCGTCCGGCCATCGGTGGCCGTGCTCGTGCGCAACGCGGCGAAGAACTCCTCGTTCGGGCGCTTCGGCGTGAAGACGCCGGCCACCGGCAGCGCGTAGGGATTCTGCCCCACCGCATTGTTTGTGCTGTTCAAAAGAACCGACCACGGCTTCGTATCGCCCATCGCGAAGAAGAGGATGCCGTCGGCGTTCGCTTCGCGCGCGCGCCGCGACTGACGAAGAGTTCCCTCAATCGAATTCAGATACGCGCCGATGCCCGGCACCGCCGCGCGGCCATTCGCGTGCGCGGTCGTGATGACGAATTGCAGCCAGTCATCGAACTGCTTCCGCTCCGCCGGCGCGTGCTCCCGTTTGTAGAGCATCGGACTGGCGAGATCGATGATCCCTTCGCGCAGCCACGATTCCCAATCCTGAAAAGCGACGCGATACGCATCCGTGTTCGTAAATCCGTGGCTCGATGCCGGGCCCGATCCCCATGCGATCAGCGCGGCGGAAATCGTTATCGACGGGCGGATCGCTTTCGCGCCGAGGGCGACGCGGCGGACGAAGGAGGTGACCTGCTCGCGCCGCCAATCGTTCCAAAGCGGATCCTTCGCGTGCGGCAAACGTCCGTAGCGCGCGCGGAACCGCGCCACGCTCGTGAAGTTGTAGCCAACGTCGCCGCGAGTCGACTCCGGATAGCGCATGCGATCGAGATGGATGCCGTCGACGTCGTATGCGCGGACGAGATGGAGCAGCACGTCCGCCGTGTACGCCGCCGCGTCGGGATGCCCGAAGTCGACGTACCAGTCGGACGCGAACTGATAGCGGCCCTTGCTCGTCGTAGTCGCCCACTGCCGCGCGCCGCGATACGGCCGCTTCGCTTTCGCGTCCCAGAAATGCTGAAGGAACACATGATGCGCATCGCGAGGCAGCGGATCTTTTTTCGGATCGCCGTGAAAAATCGCCCCGGCGATGACGAAGGCATGCACCTCGATGCCGTGCGCGTGTGCGGCATCGAGCAGCGCGCGCAGTGGATCGAACGTCCCATCCATCGCCTCGGCCAGCGGTTCCGCGGCGTCGAGATACCAGGCATCGCCGCGGCGGCGCACCTGGACGAACAACGCGTTCGCATTGCTCTCAATCGCCGCGTCGACGATGCGCTCGACGTCCACCTTCGTCGCGAATGGAGTCCGGAATGTGTCGACCCAGTAGGCGCGATATTCGGGACGAGGATCGTCTGCGTATACGCCTATCGCGGCGGCGAGAAGCGCGATCGTGATCAGGTACTGCTTCATTGGACCGGGATGATTGTAAATGTTGTCGGTGTGAGGTGAGAGCCCGCCGGTTACAATCAATGGATCCAAAATTCGGCTGGGAGGTCGTGATGCGTCGAAGCCAGTTTGCCTTTGTGCCGGTCGTCGTCGTACTGCTCCTCACCGTCGGTAGCGCCTTCCCCGAGAACCCCGTCTCGGCACCCGTCTTCGCGCGCGGAACGAGCCAATGGCAAACTTCCGTTGCCAGCGACGGCACTCGCTTTCTCGTCGCCTGGACCGACTACCGGAGCGGAGCGAGTGAGATCCGCGTGACACTAGCGGACGCAAACGGTTCGGCGCTGACGCCTGAGGGGATTCCGATCAGCACCACGAATGCGGAGCAGGCGACGGTGGCCTGGGACGGACGTGACTACATCGTGGTGTGGCAGGAAGAGGGCGGCTGCTACTACAAACGGATTACCGCGGATGGTGCGTGGCTCGATTCCACGCCGCGCCTGGTGCTTCCGGGCGATCACAGTCCGCGGATCGCCCGGAGTGACTACGGGACCATCGTGATCGGATCGCCCTTCTTTGGATCGAACGAGCTCGCCGTGATCGACACCGTGGGGACCGCTCATGCCCCGATCCGCCTCAACGCCGGATCCGATGCCGTCGCCGGTTGTGGTCGGACAGGTTGCCTGGTCGCCTGGAGCACGTACGATGGGAATCTGCGCCCGCAGATCGTCGGACGCCGAATCTCCCCGGATGGCAGATCGCTCGATGCGGAGCCCGCGGTGCTCGTCCAGGACGCCTTCGATCCCAGACTGACGTCGAACGGAAGCGAGTTGCTCCTCACCTGGCGCGACCCCGCGCCGCCCGTCCCTCCTTCCATAGGTGTCGTTCCCATTCCGATCGTCACATCCCCGAACGGCGAGCCATCTCCGGCCACGCCGGCACGGTCGATTCATGGGCGCTTTGTCGATGGGGCGCCTTTCATCATCCTCTCCGATGCCCGGCGTGACGTGGTCGACTACACCGTCACGGCTGGACAGCGGGAGTTCATCGTCGGTTGGGAGGCCGACGTCGAGCAGGTGCGCTGGCTTCGTTCCGGGAAAAAACGCGTGGCGGAGGCCGCGCGGGTGTCCGCGTCCGAAAACGTAGGCGCGACGTTTCCTCTCATCCAGTCGATGATCTCGCGCCGGTCTGCGAGTCACAGATTCTCAATTGCCACCACCGGCCGGGAGCTGTTCGCATGCTGGACGGAGGATGTCGGGTCGTCAGGCGTGAGAGTTGCCGGCGGCATTTCTCACGGGAACGAGGCCGTCCTCCCGTCTCTCCAGATTGGCGGCGCGACGACACAATCCGCGCCTGCGGTGGCATACGGTGCGGGCCAGCACGCAGTGGTGTGGCTCGAAGATCGTCTGGGCACCGGTCGGCGCACCCTTCTGCTCCGTCGTTTCACTGCCACGCTCGCCGCGATCGACCAGAACCCGGTTGCGATCTCGGGCGATGGCGATGCCGCGAACCCACACGTGGCATTCGACGGCACTGCATTCGTCGTGGTGTGGAACGAAAAGAATCCGCACGCTCGCTGGCTCAGTCCCGACGGCTCGCTGTCGGCGCCGCTGGTCGTCGATGTCAATACCTTCGATCAAGCGGCAATCGCCACACACGACGGTCAGACCGGCTTGCTCTCGCACGCCGCTTCCGAAGACAGGCTTACCTTCACCCTGGTGGAGCCGGATCGAACGATCAAAACGCTCGACCTCGGTCGCGACGGGCGTGGTGGTATCCGTCTCGCCTGGAACGGAACCGAATACGTCGCCGTCGAGAGCAATACCAAGGTGCTGACGATCCGGTCGATTCGGGCGGACGGCGTTGCCCTGACGCCGGAGCTTTACCGTGTGGACGCGGACTGGTCGCTGATCGAATCACCGGCCATCGGGTGTGGCGGGAGTGAATGCGTCGTCGCCTGGTGGAAATTGGGCGGGGGGGTGACGGCAGTGCGCCTTCGCGGTGCGCAGGCTGGCGAGATCGGCGAACCGTTCACCGATCTGGGCGACTTCAGGGCCGCTCCTGTGGATCGCTTCGAGCCGGAAGTGGTATCGATGGCGGACGACTTCCTGGTTACGTCGATCAGCCAGGGAACGCTCTTCGCCCGGTCAATATCGAGCGGCGTTTACGGGAACGAGCAGCAGCTCTTCTCGACGGCCGAGCCGCTGCTCGGCCTTTCTGTTGCCGCCGGCGAGAAAAAAGAGCTGGTGGTTGCCTACGCGCGAGCGGCCCACGATGCGCCGTACTCCGGCGCCCAGCGAGTCTTTCTGCGCGTTCTCGATAGGAAATGAAGCAATCAGTTCCCAAACCGCCGCCCGGCGACCGCCCGCTGAAGACACTCGAACGCATCCTCTCCAAGGCTGGCCTCGGGTCGAGAAAAGACGCGCGGATGTGGATCGGGGACGGGCGGGCTCAAGTCAATGGCAATGTCGTGCGAGATCCCGATGCGTGGATCGACGTCGAGCGCGATTCGGTCGCCTTCGACGGCGAGGAACTAAGGAACGAAGAGCGCGTCTACCTCCTCCTTCACAAACCGGTTGGCTACCTCACGACCAATCGCGATCCCCACGGCCGGCCGACGATCTACGACCTTCTGCCGGACGGCGGCCCTCACGTTTCGTACGTCGGCCGTCTCGACCTCGACACGAGCGGGCTGCTGATCCTGACGAACGACACGCAATTCGCCGAGCGGCTCACCAATCCCGAGTATCACGTACCGAAGACGTATCGCCTCACGGCCAATCGTCCGCTCGGCGACGCCGATCTCGATCTGCTCCGCAACGGCGTGGAACTGCGTGACGGTCCCACGCGTCCTGCGCACGTGACACGCGTGAGCGAGAGCGCGTTCGAGATCACCATCACCGAGGGACGGAACCGGCAGGTGCGGCGAATGGTCGAAGCGCTCGACGCCGAGGTCGTCACGCTCGTTCGCATCGCCATCGGATCGATTCGTATCGGCGACCTTCCCTCGGGGCAAATGCGTCCGCTGACGGCGGATGAAGTGCGGGCGTTGGGGGTGGAGAGTAGGGAGTGGGGTGTGGGAGCAAAACCGTAAATCCGAACCCGACACCCGAACTCCCACTCCCCACACCCAACTCCCCACACCCCGTTGTACGATCCCGCTCCCATGTGGAACGCACGCAAAATCATCAAAGAGCTCGCCGATCCCGAACGCCGCCGCCGCATTCTCGTGGCCTTCTGGCGCTTCGGCGACGACACCGCGAAACTGATCGCGATCGCGCAGATCGCCAAGGCGCTGCACTTCCGCGAAGAGTCGATCCGCAAGATGCCGCTCGAAAAGAAGGCCGACCTTTTCGCGTCGCGCGCCTCGGCGCCGGAGTTCGAGCAGGCGCTAGACACCGCGCTCATGCATTACCACACGCACGAGCAGAACGCGCTGCTGGCGGCGTTCCTCGACCGCTGGGAAATCCCGCACGTGAATGGCTCGATCGAAGTGGAGGAGTACGCCGCACCGTCCGCCGATCAGGTCCGCGATGCCGTGAAATCGCTCGACACCTTCGCGCCGCGCGACGTCGCCATCTACCTCGCCTCGGCCGGCCTGCTGATGGGCGAAGAGTGGCGCGCCGCGACGTGGCCGGTGGTGGATGAGATGGCGGCGAGTTTGTCGCCCTGAGACGCCAGCGCTCCCGCCGCTACGGACTGTACCTTCGCGTCGGAATCCCCTCGGCCTTACTGATGCTCAGCTCCGCCATCAGCTTGATCAATTTGCGGCTCTCGTTGTCGGCCGACGCGTATGTCTCGCACAGCAGCGCCACGTGTTCCGGCGGCTCCTCGGCGGAGATCGTGAAGCCGTTCATCGGCTGATCGGGACGCGTCGTCTCCGTCCGCCGCCAGACGCCGTTGATGATTTCCAGGCGCAGGAACTGGCTTCCCTTTCCGGTCTGGAACGTCTGCGCTGCGACCGCGGGGATTCCGCGCGCGTTCGCTTTCTGTTCGTCGAGCGCGCGCGCCACGACCTCGGAGATCATGTCGCGCAGCGTCTTCATCGCGTTGTCCGACGCGCGGATGATTTCCATCGCCGCGTGATAGACGCTTTTCTCGTTCGCGTTGCGCGCCATCTTCTGGAGCGTGTTGCGCGTGATGCGGCACTCCAGCGCCACCGCGATGCTTTCCCACTCGAACATCACCACGCCCGTGCCGCCCTCGGGCGGGATGTTGCCCTGATGCGCGACCAGGACGCCGCTCAGCGAGACTTCGAGCAGAAAAACACGCGCCGCACCGACGCGCGCCACGACGGGCCGCGCCAGCCGCACACGCTGATACTTTCGACGCTCTTCGTTCGGAGGCGGCACAGTTTGCGAAGTCTAAAGCAAACCCTCGGCGGTGATTGACTGAACGGCAATCCGCCGTTCTCCGTCACGCGCGGCGACGGCGGCGTAGTAGCCGCCGCGATTCGGATCGAGTGCGGCCACACTCCAGCCGTCGATCACCGGCCGCAGTTGCGGATCGCGAAAGGGAACGGTGAAGCCATGCAGGTCGCCCGTGCCGATGCCTTTGCCGCTGGCCTTGACGATGGCTTCCTTCGCCGTCCAAATCGCGAAGAAGGCGTCTCCCGCATCGGCTGCACGTTCGACGATCGTCACCTCCTCGGCGGAAAAATAGCGACGCGCCAGAGCGAGAGTGTCAGTCAGCGGTCGGCGGCGCTCCACATCGACCCCGAGGGCAGTTTTTTCCGAGAACGCGAGTGCGACCAGATCGCCGGAGTGGCTGGCGTTGAATTCGAGCTCGCGTCCGCGGAGAACAGGCTTGCCGAATTCTTCTTCATCAATGACGAGTGTGGCCGCATCCCTGTCGAGGTAACGAGAGATGAATCGCCGCGTGGCCGCGCGCGCGACGATGGAACGGCGGCGATCGTCAGCGAATCGATAACGATCGGCGCGGGCGCGCTCCGGAATGGTGAGCAGATTCGATAGCGCCTCAATGACCTCATCCGCGACATTCACATCGACGAAGTAGACGTCGATCATTCGCGCCATCCGAACGCTGCCACGGCGATCGTGACTGTCTGCACCGCGAGGACGAGCATCACGCAGGCCGTCCATCCGCCGAAGCGCCAGAAAAATCCCGGCAGCACGCCGCTCACGCTGCCGCCGGCGTAGTAGCAGGCGACGTAGAGACCTGCGGCGGATGAGCGTCCGCCCGCGGCCGCGGCGGTTTGGATATAGCTAGTCGACGCCGATTGGCAGACGAAGACGCCGGAGGAGCAGAGGACCAATCCGAGGAGGATTAGCGGCAACGAATGGAGCAGCGTGAGCGACACGCCGATCATCGACGCGATCACTGCCACGATCAGCACCGGCCGCGAGCCGGCCCGCCCGATGCCGATTCCGGCGAGCGGCGTGACGATGAGGCCGACCAGGTACACGACGAACAGCGAGCTGAGTTGCGCAGGCGTCAGCAGATACGGCGCTGCGGCGAGATGGAACGTGATGTACGTGAAGACGGCGACGAGTGAAAAGAGAACGTTGAACCCGACCACGTACGTCGCCACGAGCCGCGGATTGCGGAGATGCCGGAGCATGCCGCCGCTTGCCCTCACCGGCGTTACCACTTTGTGATCGCGCGGCAGCCATCGCGCGATGAGCGCGCCGAAAACGAGATCGCATGCAGCGATGAGCACGAATCCGATCCGCCAGCTCGGCGCGATCGAGCCGACGATGCGGTGCGTCGCCGCATATCCCGGCAGGATGCGCCCGAGGAATCCGCCGAGGACCGTGGCGCTGACGTAGAGCGACATCGCCGACGCCACATTCGCCGCCGGCCACTCCTCCGCGATGTAAGCGATGGCGACGCCGAAGATGCCCGGCATCACGAGCCCCTGCAGAAAGCGCCAGAAAATCAGCATCGTCAGCGACGTCGCCGTCGATGCGAGCAACGTCGGAATCGTCAGCAACAGGGTCGCGCTGACGATGACGCGTTTCCGTCCAACGCGTTCCGCGATCAGTCCGCAGAACGGAGCCGACAATGCAACACCGATCGTGGCCGCGCTGACGGTCATCCCCACCGCCGCCTTCGACGCGGAAAAGATCCGCACGAGCATCGGCAACAGCGGCTGCGTCGCGTAGAGATTCAAGAACGCAGCGATGCCGGCCAGCATGATGGCGATCGTCGCCGCCGACGATGATGTCGCTGCCTGCGCGCCGAACGCTTCCTCATCGGCCTGCGCGCTCGTGCCGGTGGCGACGACTGCGTCCGCCGTGTCCTTGAGCACGATGCGGCGCCGAAACGCGCGCTCCAGCGTTCTGCGGAAGTCGGCCACGCGGCGATTACATCACGCGCGTCTGTCATCATCGCCGCGATGGAGCACACCGCCGCCGAGGTCATCGCCGTCTTTCATCGCGACATGATCGCGGGCGTGATCGCCGTCGTCCTCGTCACCATGGGCGCCGGCATGCTTCTCCTCGGCGCGCTCTCCGCGGGGACTTCGCGGAAGTCGTTCGTCTACACCGGCCTCTTCGCGATTGCCTACGGAACGCGGCTAGCGTTCAACACCGCCGCGTTCACGCTGCTGTACGGCCATCCGCGCTGGCTCGATTACCTGCGCGCGGATTTCGAGTACCTCGTCCCGATTCCGGCGGCGCTGCTGTTCAAGACGTTCAGCGGCAACCGGCGACCGGTCGTGCATCGCGTCATCATCACGGCGCTCGCCGCGTGCGCCGCGATCGCCATCCCGTATGAGATCGTCATTCATTCGCCATTCGCGTTGAAGCCGGTCATCGACGCGCTCGTGCTCGTCCTCATCGCCGTGCTGGCGATTGATCTCCTTTCAGGCGGGTCCGGCGACACCAACTGGCGTTTCGTCCGCATCGGCGCGTTCGTCTTCACGGTGTTCGTGATGAACGAGCACTTTCACTTTGCCGGCGATCCCTACGGGCTCACGCGCGAGCCGACCGGCTTCCTCTTCCTGATGCTGACGATCATCGTCACGACGATGCGCCACGCAGCGCAGTCGCAGCAGCGGCTCGCCGCGGTCGACACCGAGCTCGCCACGGCGCGCGCGATTCAACTGGCGGCACTGCCGCGAAAGAATCCTGAGCTGCCCGGCCTCCAAGTCGCCGCCGTCTACACGCCCGCTTCGGACGTTGCCGGCGATTTCTACGATTTCCTCGAACTCGACAACGGCTGCCTCGGCGTCTTCATCGCCGACGTCTCCGGCCACGGTGTCCCCGCCGCGCTGGTCGCCTCGATGCTAAAAATCGCGTTGGCGACGCAAACGGAAAATGCGTCATCACCCGCGCGCATCCTCGCCAATCTCAACACGCTTTTCTGCGGCCGCCTCGAACGCCAGTTCATCACCGCCGCGTACGTCTACGTCGATCCAATCGCGGGCGTGATCACGATCGCCTCCGCCGGCCACCCGCCGCCGCTCCTTCGCCACGACGAAACCTGCGACGAAATCGTCGCGCCCGGCGTCGTCCTCGGCCGCTTCCGCGACGCGCGCTACGAAGAGCTGTCGCGTCCCTTCGTCCCGGGCGACACGCTCGTCCTCTACACCGACGGCGTCACCGAAACCGCGAACCGCACCTCCGAAATGTGGGGCGACGGACGCCTGCGCAAAACGATCGGTTCCGAATCGCCGAACGCCCTCCTCGCGAAGATCACCGCCGAGGTGGAAGCCTGGCGCGGCATCAGCGGCCCGCCGGACGATGACGTGACGATGATCGTCGTACGGTCAGTTGCGCGTTGACGCTGCAGGGAACTCTTTCACGCGGAGAACGCGGAAAGGCGGAGGAGATACGGATTTCTCCGCGTTCTCCGCCTCTCCGCGGCCTCCGCGTGACCGTTCCTTGTGGCGTCAATGCAGGAACATCGGCATGCCCATTACGTCCGCCACCTTCGGCCGGTAGTTCGCGACGTCGTAGAAGCGATTGACGTCGACTCGTTTCGGGCCGCTGCTGCCGATTTCGATCGGAACCGCGGTGTAGCGGCCGTCGACGACGGCGACCATCTTGCCGGTGTCTCCGCGGCGCATCAGGTCGGCGGCGAGGCTGCCGTAGTTGTTGGCCACAAGTTGGTCGAGGGAGTCGGGGGCGCCCGAGCGCATCAGGTAGGCGAGGCGCTGGTAGATGACTTTGTCACGTGATTTTTTCTCGAGGTAGTCGCTGACGATGCCGCCGATGCCGCCGAGTTTGCGGTTGCCGTAGGCGTCGGCTTCGCCGCTTTCGATCGTGCCGCCGCCGATGATGCGCGCGCCTTCGGAAACCGCTACCACCGCGTAATTGCTTGGGTTGTCGCTGCGGTCGGCATCGAGCAGCTCGTACAGCTTGCCGCAATCGAACGGCACCTCGGCGATCACCGCGCGGTCGACGCCGGCGAGGTAGGACGCCAGCAGGCACGTCTCGCCGGAGTAGCGGCCGAACAGCTCGACGACGAGGAAACGTTCATGCGAGCCGGCGCCGGTGCGAAGGTCATTGATGAACATCACTGAGCGCGTGACTGCGGTCGAGAAGCCGAGGCAGTAGTCGGTGCCGAAGACATCGTTGTCCATCGTCTTCGGAATCGCCACGAGCGGAACGCCTTCCTTGTGCAGGCGGCGCGCGAAGGTCAGCGTGCCGTCGCCACCGAGCGCAACGAGACCGTCGAGTTTGAGGAAGTCGATCGCGCGAAGAGCGGCGGCAGTGAGGTCGTAGCGTGCGCGTTCGTCAGGCTCGCCTTTCGATTGCAAAAGGTGCGAGGGGATGTGTTCGAGTTTGCTGATCGATGGATTAATGCGCGAGGTGTGCAGCATCGTCCCGCCGAAGCGGTCGATCGAGCGCGTGTTGATGCGTCCGAGGGGCGTGATCCAGGCGGAGTTGTCGGCGTCAGGCTCCGGGATGATGTTGAGCAGCGACGCCCAGCCGCGGCGCAGACCGACGATTTCGTAGTCGTCGTGATCGAGGAGCCGCCCGACGAACGCTTTGATCGCGGCGTTGAGGCCGGGGACGTCGCCGCCGCCGGTGAGGATGGCGATTCGCTTGGACATTGGATGGTGCCGAGTCGCGGCTCAGCGATTCACTTCAAGCGCTGATTCGCTGCCTTCTCTCCCTCGGGAAAGAAGACCACTTTCAATGCTTCGTGCCGGTCGAAACGTGCAACACCTTCGTGAAAATCGTTCAGGGAATCGTACGCGGCCTGCACGACCCATTCGACGTTGAGACCGGATTTGAGCAGCGCCAGCATCCGCTGCCAGGTGCCGTACATGCGGCGGCCGATGATGCCCTGCATCGTCACGCCTTTGAAGATGACGTTGCGCGTGTAGTCGTTGATGGTGACGGAGTGGCCCGCGGGCAGGCCTAGGAGGGAGAGCAGGCCGCCCATGCGCACGATGTCGAGCGCGAGGTTGATCGCGGACGGCGCGCCGGACATTTCGAGGACGACGTCGACGCCCTCGCCGTCGGTGATCGCATCGACCGCTGCCTTCACTTCTTCGGCTGCCATCGTGCGAACGTTGAACGCGTGCAGATTGGCGAAATTGTGGCTGGCGGCCCAGCGGCGCGCGGTTTCGAGTGCGTGATCGCTGACGTCGGTGACGACGACCGTGCTTGCGCCGCTGTGCTCCGCGATCGCGGCGGCCATCGCGCCGATCGGACCGAAGCCGGTGATGGCGACCGACTTGCCGGCCATGTCGCAGACCGAGGTCGCGTGAACCGCGTTGCCGAGCGCGTCGAGAAACGCACCGACGCGGAGCGGAACGTAGCGGCCGAGCTTCACCACATTCGCGGCCGGCAGTTTGACGAACTCGGCGAACGCGCCGTCCTCGTGCAGGCCGTAGATGCGCGTACGGTCACAGATGTGGCCATTGCCGGAGCGGCAGCGCGGACACTCGCCGCAGACGACGTGCATTTCGGCGGAGACGTAGTCGCCGATTTCGAGATGGCCTTCGTACGCGCGTTGCGCGCGCGATCCGAGCTCCTCGACAAAGCCGCAGAATTCGTGGCCGTAGATCCGCGGCGGCGTGACCTTGTCGCGGATCGACGGATCCCAGTGATAGATGTGCTTGTCGGTGCCGCAGACGGCGGCCGCTGCGACGCGGATGAGCACTTCGTCCGGTCCCGGTTTCGGCACGGGACAATCGGTGACCGATGTGCCCTCGGGGCCATCGACGGGGGCCGATTTAACGACGGCGAGCATGGCTTCCTTCGAATGCAGATTTCGCGCGAGGCGTGAAGCCGCGGGCGCGTTTCGGAACGTATCACAGCGGCTGTTGCACCAGGTGCCGGCGCCACATCCGCCGGACGTACCGCAGCGCGTGATCGAGAAGCTGCTCGGCCGGGCTCGGCATGAATTGCACCACATGCGGTGTGCAGTGCAGGCCGGTGGCGAAGCGATTGATCTCCCACACCAGCGTTTGCGCGTCGGGACGGGCGAACAGATCCTTGTGCAGTCCGCCGTCGACGAGGACGAGTTTCTTCGAGCTCGCGCCGCAGGAATCGTGAAGCTGTTGCGCCATCCATGAGGGGCACACTTCATCCGTTCTGCCGTGAATGATGAGCGCCGGGACGGTGAGGTTGCGGACGACTTCGAGCGTGTCGAAGAGTCTGCCGCTGACGAGGTGCAGCGGTACGCGCGGAAACGTGACGCGGGCGATGTCGGGCAGGTTCGTGAAGGTCGACTGCAGAATCAGTCCGTCGAACGGATGGCGGCGGATGATCTGGGCCGCGATCGCACCGCCGAGGGAGTAGCCGTAGAGGATCGACGGAATGTGCTTCGGGCGGATTTTCTCGTGCAGCTGCGCCGCGGTGATGCCGTCGTCGATGATGCCTGACAACGACGGCGATCCGCTGCTGCGTCCGAATCCACGATAGTCGAACAGGAGAACGTTGATGCCGGCGTCGAGCAGATGCGGCATGACGTGCGCGGTGTTGGAGAGGTTGCCTGTGTTGCCGTGGCAGTAAAGCGCCGAGGCGATCGGATGTTTCGCGCGGCAATACCAGCCGTAAAGCAACTCGCCGTCATCCGTCTCGAAGCTCAGCACCTCGGTGCGTTCGCGCGGGATGCCGTAGTCCTCGGGATTCCAGCTGATGACCGGCTCGCGCTGCGGCTCGAAGAGTTGCGAGCGGCGGAAGATGCGCCGTCCGACGTCAAGCGCCAGCAGGATCGCGCCGCCGATCAGCAGCGGGCTTGCGGAATCCGGAAGATGAACGCTGGACTTTTTTCGCCTCACGGTTCAGCTCATCAGCAAAAGTTCTGCCGGAGATTATGATCGCGTTCTGATGCGAACGACCGAAAGCCGCACGCGCGTCCGCTACAAAGAGACGGACCAGATGGCGATCGCCCATCACGCCAACTACGTGGTCTGGTTCGAGATCGGCCGGACGGATCTCTGCCGCGAGGCCGGTTTTCCGTATCGCGAGATCGAAGATCGCGGACTGATTCTCGTGGTCACCGAGATCGTCTGCCGCTACCGCGCGCCGTACCGCTACGACGACGAGGTGGTGATCCGGACGTCAATCGCCGAGGCAGCCAGCCGGATGATGCGCTTCGCATACGAGCTGCGCGACGCATCCGGCGAGCGACTCCACGCGACAGGGACGTCGTCGCACGTGTGGGTCGACCGCGAGACGCGCCGTCCCGTGATCGCGGCGGAGGACGTTATGTCCGCATTCGCGCCATGGCTCGGTTAGAACGTCACTGCCTGCTACGAGCGGTGTAATCAGGGATAACGCGAGTCGGAGCAGGCTGCCGAAGCCTCATAGTACGAGGTGTCCTTTTCAGCGTCGTCCTCATGCGGGAATCTGATGCGGTGCGGGTAATCCATTTTGATCAATTCCTTCAGCATGGCCGGTACTTTTGCCGGCGGGCATAGATCGACCAGATCCATACCCGGCGTTGGCGCGGCAAGGTTGCGCGGAATGCTCATTCGTGCAGTCAGGTAGTGAAGCAGGAAATCAAGATTGCTGATGCCATCTTCACAGGTGATTCCCAGGTTTCCCACGTACAGCACGACTTGTTCAAGCCCGGCGGAGAACACCGTGGGCAGCTTGTAAGTCTTGGGAGTGGCAGGCCGGTCCGCGGTCGACAGAGGACTCACGCGAAGGAGTGGGGGACCATCGGTCGTGAGGGAGGCATGCACGCGTTTGTCATGAACATCAGTATGACCAATGACCTCGCCCGCATAAAGGTCGAAATAAGCTGATGCGCGTCCACCCGTTAAGACGTCGTCCGACGGTATGTATTGCGGAAAGAACGTCGTCAGTTGCGGGATGAGCTTCAGAAACGAATCGGAACTTTCAAGGGAGTCGACCGGATACGAAATCCCGGAGTCTGTTGCGTTCAGGATCTCCATTCGCGAAGGTGTAACCAGGTATCCGTTCTCCTGAAAAAGGTCGTCCGGTGGGAACGGCCATCTTTCGGAATCATCAAGGGATAAGACGGGCACGTGGGGCATCAAAAAGAACGACTTCCATTCTGTCGGAGCTTCAATTGGCCAGTTGAGAAGGCCTGCATTGACAGCCGTTGCATTGGGCAGGACGACGCGGTGGGGAACGCCGGGCACAAAATTGTGGTGAAAATGCGTGCATATGCCCCGAAAGTGGATCTCTACGTTGACCATGCCTGCTCCTTACCGTGGGATGCGTGTTGTGAGAACGGCGATCGAGCGCCACGCGCGCGTGCCACCACCCTCGCTTTGATTGGGGATTGCTTCCAGTTGTGCTGTGCGAACTGAGTCAACCGCGCTGATGCCTGCGGCGAGTTGACGGTGAACGGAGCGGAAGAGCTCACGCGCATCCCGGTCAGGGATGGGTCGGAGGGTTCCCACGACATCCGCGCCGCCAGCTGCGAACGCAGCGCCCAGACTCAAGGCCCGGTTCTGTTGTGAGTTTGCCAAATGGAGTGTTTCGCATGCGGCTGCGACGATGACTCGCGCATGCCGGAATGGCGCGGCCACGATCGTCTTCCACGGAACGCGCTCCAACTCGCTTCCACGACCGGCAAAAAGAAGCGCCTGATCGAGGCCGCCGGGCTGACGCTCTGTATGACCGGCGATGTGGATGACGTCCGCGGAAGCAGCGGCCGCGCGCAAGGCCGGCCAGGTTGCGTGGCTCGTCGGAACGAGCACGGAATGGGGATAGGCCGCGCCAACGTCCGCCATCTCTTTCTCCGCATCGGGCAGCTCGGCCGAACCGGAGATCGCGCCGGACGGCAATTCGATCTCGGCAAGAAAATGCATGGGCGCGGCGGCGATGGCGTCGCGCAGCGACCCGGCGTCGGATGCGATCGCGACCGCGACCTTCTCGATCAGGTAGCGTTTTGAATCGGAGTCAAGCAACGCCGCAAATGGGACCGCAGCCAGACGTGGGTCGGGAACGATGATGACCGTACCGCCACGCGCGATCAGCGCGTCCAGCGGTCGAATCACCATGTCGTAGAGAGTTGCCGCGGCACGCTCATCGCCGGCGGCGGAGAGTTCCGCGAGCGAGGCGAGGCCGTCGATTGGCAGTTGACGGCGAATCACTTGTGCGTCATCTCGCGAAACGGCGAAGGTCACGACCTCCTCCGGCAGGGCGACGATCTCGATCACGACTGCGTTGCCGGTGGCGAGTCGGCGCTGGACGCCGGCGATCGTGCCTCTGGCTCCGCGTGCGCGCTCTGCGTACGCGAACGCTGCCGCGATGTCGCCGCGGTTGAGGTGCAGCGCGATTGCTTCCGCGAAAAGCGCGTTGCCCGCATCGAGCACGCCTGTTCCGACGACGACTCCTTCGATGTGTACGGGGAAATGTTCGACCGCCTGCACGCCCTCCTCGAGATCGCGGATGGCCGCAGCCGGCTGGCCTGTGTTCAACGAACAGCGCGCACGCAGAAGAAGCGGCTCGGGCAACCCATCCGTGCGGCCGCAGGAGCGGTAGAAGTCGATTGCGCGCGTCAGAAGTTTGCTGGCGTGCCGGGGATCGCTCTTGAGCAGTCGAGCGCCGCGGGTGACATCGATATCCGCGACTTGCCACGCGCGGACTGCCGGGTCGGTAAGCCGCGATGCAACTGCATCCGCCTGCTGCGTCGCTCGTTCCGATTCCGCATCGTTGCCGAGCACCGACTGCAGCATTGCCTTGCGAACCAGTGTATCGATCGCAAGCAGCGAATCCGTGCCGGCAGGTTGGATTGCCTGCTCGACGTTCAGCAACGCCAGCGTGCTGTCCCGGCGGCCGGTCGTGAGCTCGGCGCGAGCAGCTCCGGCAATGCTCAACTCGAGCAGGTCGTACTGCTGTTCGCTGCCCATCGCCTGGAAGGCCAGGATCCTCGCGCTCCACGCCTCGTCGGGCCGGCCGAGGTGCATGAGCGCGGCGGCAAGCATCGATTCGAGAAATCCTTCCGTTGCGCGCTCGCCTCCTCGGCGGGCAAGCTCGGAAGCGGTTCTGAGCGCTTCGACTTCAGCGGTTAAATCGTCGTCGGCCAGACAGGCTCGAGCTAGCTCCCATCGTACGTGGGCACCGAGAGCAAGGTAAGCGGGGTTCGCGTCTGCGTCGGCCCGAAGGCGCTGGAGCTCATGGCGCGCCCCGGCGATGTCGTTTCGCGCAAGTTGTGCACCCGCGGCGTAGTGACGCGCCATCATCGACATCGGATCGCTGACGGACTGGAACAGAGTCACCGCAGTGCGAAGATCACGTTCTGCCGGTTCGAGCTGATGACGGCTATACGCGATCCGGCCACGGCGATAGGTGGCATGGGCTTCGGCGATCGTCGCGCGAGTCGCTGCATCGGCTTGATCGATCGCGTACACCGCGTCGTGCAGCATCAACTCAGCGGAAAGCTGCGCTAGTACGTTGCCGATCGAGCGCGCGATCGCGAGCCATCGCGCCGCTTCTCGCGGATCATTTCGCTGCTCCGCCTCGGCCCAACGTCCGAGGTACTCGACTTCGGCGGTAAGCCGGGCACGCTCGCGGTGCGCGTCCACCAACGTCAGCGTTTTGCGCGCGTCGCCGGACGCGGCGGCGGCTTCGAGGAGCGGCTGGTCGCGTTCCCAGCGGGAGGCGCCGGTGGTGTTGGGGAGTTCGGAGAGGTGCGTGCGTGCTTCGTTTGCCCATTGCGAGCCGGGATCGACTTCGAGGTAGCGCTGCCAGGCTTTGCGGGCTTCGGAGATGAGGCCCATGTTTTCGAGGATCAGGGCGCGGTTGAAGAGCGCCTCGGGGAGTCTCGCGTCGATGCGGAGGGCGTTGTCCGAGGCGGCTAGGGCCTCGGGGTAGAGCGAGGGGCGGCGGAACTGGACGGCGGCGGCGTAGCGGGCGGCGGCGAGGTCGCTCCACGATTTCGCGTCGTGTGATGCCTTCGCCGCCGATTCGAGTTTCGCGATCGCTTCGTCCGGCTTCTCGACGAGGATCATCGCGACGCCGGCCGCGTGCTGGGCCTCGGCGCTTCGATCGTGTTCGGCGCGCTGCATCAACTCTCCGGCAGCGCCGCCGAGCTTGAGGCGTTCCGCGTCGGTGACCGATCCGCCGGCGGCGCGCATCGGACCGTGGTACGCCGCCCAGGGGAAGCCGCCGGTGAGTCGCGGCTCGACGACGCGCGCGGACCGCGGCGAAAGCGATA
The DNA here is from genome assembly GCA_035995985.1 of Thermoanaerobaculia bacterium. Taxonomy (GTDB): domain Bacteria; phylum Acidobacteriota; class Thermoanaerobaculia; order Gp7-AA8; family Gp7-AA8; genus JADGNZ01. The sequence continues at coordinate 35,771 of DASYJY010000171.1, forward strand.
CGAGTTGATCAGTCGGCGAATCGTGACGCATTCCGCGCCACAGGACGGGCAGAGCAATGGCAAGCACGAGCGCCGCGGCGAGGGCAAGCAGCCATGCAGGGCGGCCGAACCGGCGCCGCTCCGACTCGGCAGCGGCATTCGGCATCACCAGCGCCACGTCGTTCATGCAGTCATCGCAGTGATCGATGTGTGCGACGACGGCGTCGCGCTTCGCCGCGTCGAGCCGCCCCTCTGCGAATGCCGCCAGGGTTTCCGGGTCGAGGTGAAGGGACTGGCTGCTCATCTGTTCTCCGATTGGTCGGACGGCTGCGCGGCGCCGGTTTTCCCGCGCGCCATGCCGAAATCGAGGCGGTCGCCGGCGCTGCCGATGATTTCCGCGGCGTCAATGCCGTCGATGCCGGCTTGTGCAAGTGCGGATTTCAGCTTCGCGAGAAGCGCGTCGAGGCGGCGATAGAGCGGACGCTGCACCGCTCCGAGTGCCCGGGCAATGTCCGAGATCGCCATCCCTTTTTCGAAACGGAGGCGAAGAAGGACGCGGTCCTCCGCCGACATCGTTGCCATCGCCGACTGAATGGCGCGCGACGTCTGCGCCGAACGCTTGTCGAGATCGGCGGTCATGACGCGGTCGTCTGCCGCCATCGCGCCGGCGAAACGATCCTCATCGCCTTCGCTGACCGGCACGAGACGCGGGCGCGGCAGACGATGGGGAAGGATTTCGGCGATCAGCTCAAGCTCGCGAACGTCCGCATCGGCATGATTCGCTTTCGTGATCGCCAGCGCCTCGTCGAGCGAGCGGCCTTCGTGATGCAGCAGGCGGTCGAGGGTCATGGCCGCTTCACCGCGCCGCGTCGCCTCGGCGGAGGGATGCCAGCGGCTGATCGCTCTTTTTTGACTGATGAAAAGTCGTCTGACGACGATTGCCACATAACTCGTCAGCGATGACCGCCCTTCGTACTTGCGGAGAATCGCGCAGTCGTCTTCGAGCAGCGCCAGTCTCGCCGTCGACGCGAAATCCTCAGCATCCGAGCCATGCAGTCGCACCTGACGACACACCTGCGCGATCGCACGATCAATTACATCGAGGTTCGCCTCGAAGAGGGAGCGCGCAGTCATGTGGGGATATCCATCGTCATAATGCCACAACTGTTTAGAGGTAGCGTTCACGGTTTCTCCCCAGCGAGCGAAAAATCGGCGCCTTCGAACGTGTGATCGGCGGAGATGGTGACCGTCCGCGGCTCCGCACCATCGACGCGCACGCTGTAGGTTCCCGGCCGGACGCCGGCGAAGTTGTAGAAGCCGTCGTACGCAGCTGTAACGGTCCTGATCATGGTCCCGTTGGCCGCGGCGAGTTCGAGGCAGACAGACGGCGCGGGGCGTTCGTTGCGCGTCACAGTGCCGGTGATTTCACCGGTGACGATGATCGGGAAATCGACGATGAGCGGCTTGCCGGCGCGCGCGACGAAGGCCGCACCGGAGATGGCCGGCGTCCAACCCGGGTCATCGAGGGTGGAGTTCGAGAGGACCAGCTCGTTGCAGCTATCCGCCGGAAGTCGCTCCAGGAACGCGCGTCCCTCGGCGTCGGTCACGACGGGCGACACCCCGCGATTGATGAAGAAGCCGGCTCCGGCGATGGGAGGCTCGCCGTCATCGCGAACACCATTGGCGTTGCGGTCGAGGTAGACGTTCGCGGCGACGGCGCCGCCGGCGGCGGACGGACGGCTGTTGAACGCGAAGCGATGCGCGAGTGGATTGTGCAGGACGCTCGTCGAGATCTCAACGCGCGCCGTCGGTTTTCCGCGCGACGGCACCTCGATCGAAAATGCGACGGCGTAACGCCCTGCGTCGTGCCGGACTCCGGCGATCGCGCGCGACACATGCGTGGACATGTCCCGCTCGATCGCGGCGCTGAGGTCGGCCTGACGGAAGTGCCGGAGATCGGCGGCGATCGTCGCCGTCGTCATCTCGCGGCGCGGGCGCACTTCGTATCCGATCTCGCCGCGCAGCGAGAGATCGGAAGCGACGCGGCTGAAACGCAGATTGCCGGTCGCGGAATCGGAATCAGTGGCTCGCGGCACGTTGCGGAAGGTCGTGGCCTGCATGTCGCTGGTCACCCAGACGCGTCCGAATGCCGAGGAGACGGAGAGGCCCGCTCGTGAGATGCGGCCGCCGCTCGCGAGATCGTCGACGGCCAGATCGAAGCGCGCCGGAATGACGTAGCGCTTTCCGAAGACACCGCCCGCATGAATGATCGTGCGCGCGGCGATCGGGCCGAGGTCGTCGCGATAGATCTCGCTCGTAAACGAATGGAGTTGGGCGCGCGACATCGACAGCGCGAACTGGCCGATTCGTGTTTGCATCCCGACGCGGCCGATCGTGCCGCCCTGCGTGTCGCGCATGGCGTCGCCGTAACCGAAGACGCCGCGGAACGACGCGCGGAGACCGCCGCCGAGGTAGTCGTGACGTCCGCGGCGGTCGAGGTCGACCGACATCGCTGTCGCAGTTGCCGTCACGTGTTGCGTCACTCCGTACGCGGCCTCGGCCATCGCGTTTCCCGCGGCGATCACGCGGTACTCGAACCGTCTCTTTCGCGTGAGGCTCTCGCCGACATTGAAACGGCGAATCTCGACGCGCTGCTGGCCGTGCGCGCCGTAGAAGACGAGGCGGAAGGTGTTGACGCCGTACATCACGGGTACGTCCTTGAACGTGTAATGACCGCCGCTTTCCGAACCTTTCTGGTAGCCGGCCAGTGCGGTGTTGACGTAGGAGCTCCACGTCCTCGCCCGGCATGAGGTCTCCGGTCAGCGTCTGCTCATCGAATCGCGCGGAGTGATCGAGCGGGAAACTGCTGATCGCGGCGCCGGTGCCTCGCCTCGGCAGCGCCACGAGGTCGTCACCATTGAAGAAAACTTCGCCAACCTCGGCCTGCCGGGCGTGGAGCGGGCCGAGGAGGATGGGATCGGGATCGCGGCGGCCGAGTGTGAGCCAGGCCAGCGCGAGCGGGTGCGTCGCGCTGCCCGCGGCGAACGCGCTTGCGGATAGTCCGGCCAGATCGCCGGTGGCGAAAATGTCGAAGTCGGACGACGCGGTACGCCCGCCGCCGGTCATGCGAATCCGCGCGTCAACGAATGGTCCGTCGAACAGTGAGTACGGATTCAGGATCCTCGGCAGCGTGCCGCCCGATCTGGCCAATGTCTTCCCCGCTTCCGCTTCGCGCATGCGGCGGAGTTGGAACGGCAGCGGAGCGGCCGAATGGATGGTGACCGTCGAGGCGTGCCGGTCGATCTTCACCTCGATCGCGAACCATTCCGTCAGCAGCGACGCGCCGGCCAGGATGTCGTTCTCGATGATCGTCATCCGCGCGCCATCGAAGGGAACGGTTCGGCCGCCGATGACGATCCGCTTCGTATGCACATCAACGGAGGCGTCGAGCTCCAGAGCATCGGCCAACGCGGCGATCGGCAGGCGGACGTCATTGCCGGCCGCGATCGCCTCCAACCCTTTGGCGTTGCCGTTGGAGTCGGTGATCCACTCGTTGTCGACGCGCAGGTCGAGAAACAGCGGCTCCGGTTCGTCCGCTGCCGCTCGCACGGCGATCAACAGGAATCCGAGCATCACGCTATGGCAGAGCCAGCGTCGCGCTCGTGGGCAGCGCTCCGTTTCGTTCCGCGTCCACATAGGACACCTGTAGCGATCCGTCGCGAAGCGCGACGCCGTCGGGAAGCTTGAGAGGGAGCGTCATCACGCGTGCGGCGAGCGGTGCGTAGACCGAGACGCCGTTCGCGGCGGCGACGTTGCGGCTCATGCCGCCGCGCGGCGTGAACGTGACGGCGATGTTCCCGAACGTCGAGCCGCTGCCGTTTCGCGCGACTTGAAACGCGACGGCACCCGCCGACATCCGGATCGCGTCGATGCGCACCGAGGCGTCGGTGTCTTCGAGGCGGACGATGATCGGCACCGCGACGCCATAGATCGGCGTCAGATGAATCGAAAGCGTTTTTCCGTCGGAGACCGGCGCCGCAGTGTCATCCGCTGGCGGCTCGGCGCGAAACAGGAGATGCAGATAGAGCTCGGGCACCGCCGATTTTCCGGACGGTGGCCGCATGCGCAGACGAACGGTTTGCGTGATGTGCGGCTCGAGCACGACGCGGCGCGGCGAGAACTGCACGAGCGCGTCGGCGAATGCGTCCGCTGGCTCGTCGACCGGGGCCAGATCGCCATTTTCCTTCATCCGCATGTGCTGCACTTCGATGCGGTAGGTGGCGGTGGCGTTGCCGGTGTTGATCAACGCAATCTCGGCGGAGTGCGTGCGGTGGTCGAGGACGATGCGGGTCGGCGTCACGAGCAGATCGCCGATTCCGCCCGAGAGCGCCGCCTGCGCGCTGAGGGCGAACGCAAAGATAGCGATGGCGTAGAAGAGAGTTTTCATGGCCTGTCCTTCGCGGAAAAGGAACGGCGCCGCGACGAACCTCCGCGCGGCGCCGTTCGAATCCGGATTAGTAATTTACCGTCACCGAGAAGGTGCCGGAGTAGCTGCCGACGGCCTGGTTCGTGCCGACGTTCAGCGTCGCCCCGACCTGTAGGGCTTGCGATCCGCCTGCGGACAGGACGCCGGATGCCGGGGTGCTCTGAAATCCGCCGACGCTCATCGTTTGCGCGCCGTTGGTAATCGTGATCGTGCCGGGCAGTGTGATTGTGTAGACCGTGGACGGCTCACCGGTCACGTTGAACTGCGCGGCGGAGACGTTCGGGTTCGGGTTGAGCACCGTGGCGCCGATGGCGGTTTCCACTCCCGCGGGCGACACCGTGACCGTGCCCGTCGATCCGCTGATGATCGTGCCGAAGTTCAGATCGGCCGTCTTGGTGATCGCGATCGGCGTGATGACTTTGGCGAACGCGCTGGCGGTCGCCGAGGCAGACCCGGCGGCCTGTGCGGACGCAACGACGGCGGTGAGAGAGAGAAAAATCGCGACGAGAATGCGACGTGTCATTGGAAATCCTCCTGAATGGGAAAGAAGAGTTAGGTTCGGGAAAGCAAGCGCTTTCTGCTTCTCGGGGCCCCGTCCGGATACGCTCCGGATTCGCTGTGCACTGTGTCCGTTGATGACGGCAGTGCGGCGAGGCTTTTCCATGCAGGGGTGGCAAAATTTTGGACGGCGCCGGTCGAAAGGCGTTTCACCACAAAGACACAGAGAACACAAAGGAGTTCTCGGTGCGCTTGTGTCTTTGTGGTTCAAAGCCCTTTGTTCACATCGGTGCGCGTCGGCAGGAAAGAAAACGGCGCACCGAGGTGCGCCGTTTTTGAGAGCGTCGATGCGTGCCGCTTACTTCGCGGACGCGCGCTTCGAAGCCGCCGCGAGCCGCGATTTGTAGCGGTCGGCGGTGTTGCCCTTGATGATGCCGCGCTTGGCGGCTTTGTCGATCTCGGAGAAGCCGGTGGAGAGGACGCTCGCGTCGGCGCTGCCGGTGTCGACGGCCGCGCGGGTCTTCTTGAGCGCCGAGCGGAGGCGCGATTTTCCGGCGCGGTTGCGTGCATTTGCTTTTTCGGCCTGTCGCTGCTGTTTTTCGGCCGAGCGGGTATTCGCCATGAATGTTGCTCCTACGTAAGTTATCTGCGGTTTAGGGCCGCGTATTCTACTTCGAATCGACGCCGAGCGACTTCAGTTTCTGCCGCGCCAGCGCTGCTTCCGGTGAGGTGGGATGTTCGTGCACGACGTACTGCAACTGCACGATGCCCTGAGATTTTTCGTTGAGGGCGATGTACGCGTACCCCTTCTTCAGCAGGGCACCCGCAACCTTATCCGACCTCGGGTACTTGGTAACGACGCTGTCAAACTGCTGAATCGCCTCGCGATATTTCTTCTGCGAATAAAGGCTTTCGCCGATCCAGTACGCGGCGTTGCCCGACAGTTCCGAATTCGGGTTCTTCGCCGCGAAGTCGCGGAAGCCGGCCACCGCGAGGTCGTAGTGGCCTTGCTGGTAGTCGCGGTACGCGGATTGGTACGTCTGCATGGGATCTTCCGACGTCGCGTTGGACGGCTGGACGGTCATCTCGCCGCCGGACGCCGTCGTCGGATTCGGTGGCGGCGCGACGGCAGCAGCCGCGGCGCGGGCCGCTCCGGCTTTCAGCTCCTCGACGTCGTGCTGGGTCTGCGTGAGTTGCTGCGTCATCCGGTCGAGCCGGTAGTTGGTCTGTTCCGTCCCGCCTTGCGCGGTCTGGATCTTCTCTTCGATCTGATCGACTTTCGCGACGAGCGTGGCGTTCGATTTGAGCAGCGTCTGCGTCTGCTCGGCGATGGTCCGATTGATGTTGTTCACTTCCTCTTTGTTCGACGCCGTGCGCTTGACCTGCGCAAGCTGCTCCTGGAGGTCGGAGATCTGGCTCTGCAGCTTGTCGACGTCCGAGCTCGTCACGCAGGCAACGCTTGAAAGCGCAGCTGCGGCGAGCACCACGTTCCTGATCAGGGCTTTCATGTTTATCTTCCTACGAGGACGAGATGGTCGCGGCGGTTCTTGCTCCACGCCGATTCATCGTGACCGGGATCGAAGGGACGTTCTTCGCCGTAGCTGACGGTGCGGATGCGGGCGGCGTCGACGCCGAGCGTGACGAGATACTCCTTGGCCTGATTGGCGCGGCGGTCGCCGAGGGCGAGGTTGTACTGCTCGGTGCCGCGCTCGTCGCAGTGTCCTTCGATGAGCAGGTTGTACTGGCCATTCTTTTTCAGCCAGGTGGCGGAGTTGGTCAACGCGGTCTGCGCGTCGGAGGAGAGCGAGGAATCGTTGTATTCGAAGAAGGCGTCGGCGATGTAGCCGCGCGACTGCGCCACGCGATTCAACTCGCCTATGTCGTTCGGAAGAACTTCGGTAGCGACGTCCGTGTTCGTTTTCACGAAATCGGTCGGCTCGGTAACCGTCTGTGCGGTCGCGGTGGTGACGGTGAGCGGAACGTCAGGCACGGTGCTGCTGGGCATGACCGTCGTCGACGGCGCGACTTTCGGCGGCTGATTTCTCTTACAGGCCGGCACGGCGATGACCGCGAGCAGAGCCAGTGTCACCGCGAATGATTTGAATGACTTACTCATGAATGTGTACTCCTTCTTAATGGACCGTTTTCGATGATACAGCCTCAATCACCCTTCTTCGACCAATCGGGATCTTTGTTCTCTCCATCGAACGTCAGTTGCAGCAGGTCGGTGCCGTCGACGCGCATCCGGTAGATCTGCCACCTGCCGCTGCGGTTGGATTGGAAGGCGATCCATTTGCCGTCGGGCGACCAGGCCGGCTGCTCGTTCGATCCCTCGCCGGCCAGGATGCGGCTCTGATGATTGGCCAGGTCGGCGAGGCGAATTTGGAAGCGGCCGTTGACGCGCGAGGTGTACGCGATCTGCGAGCCGTCCGGCGACCAGGTGGCGTCGTCGTTCCATTCGCCTTCGAATGAGATGCGCTGCACGTTCGAGCCTTCCGCATCCATCGTGTAAATCTGCGGCGAGCCGCTGCGGCCGGAGGTGAAGGAGATCTGCCGTCCGTTCGGACTCCACTCCGGCGTCGACTCGATCGACGAGTCGTGCGTCAGGCGGCGCAGATTGGTGCTGTCGTCCTTCACGAGGTAGATGTCGGGGTTTCCGGCGACGGAGCCGACGAAGGCGATGTCGTTGCTGACCGGCGAGAACGTGGCCGACGTGTTCAGGTTCAGGCCCGTTGCGACGCGCGTGCGTGCGCCGCCGCGGCGGTTGATGATGTACATGTCGCTCGTGCCGCGCGCGAACGACGTGTAGACCATCCGCTCGTTGTCGGCCGACCAGCTCGGAAGAATCGAGAGCGCGTTGTGGCGCGTGATCTGGCGCTGGTTCGTGCCGTCCCAATCCATCAGCCAGATCTCGAAGTTGCCGGTGCGGTTCGAGGCGAAGCCGATCATCGACAGGAAGATGCCGGGCTTGCCGTTGACGGTGCGCACCAGATCGTTGCCGAGCATGTGCGCGATGCGCGGCAACGCCGCCGCGCCGCCGCGATAGCGCTTGCCGAACTGCGTGGCGCCGGTGGAGTCGAGCAGACGCGCGTCGATGTTGAAGTCCTCTCCGACCTGATCGATCTTCAGCGAGAGGACGAATTGCGCATTGGCGGCTTTGGCGAGGTCGGCGCCGGCCGGAATGTTCGGCGGAATCGGCGCGATGGCAAAGACGCCGGAGTAGGCGAGGTCGCGCGTCAGCGGCGCGAAGAACGGCGCGTTGATCGTCTCCAGCGGCAGCAATGTCTCCGGCCGCGGAATGGCGATGCGCGCGATCTGGATCGCCTTGCTGGGATCGATCGTGGTCTGAATCTGCGTCTGCGCGAACAACGGCAGACTGGTCGTAAGGAGAAGAGCGAGCAGTAGGTTCGTTCGTTTCATCGAAATGTGAGGTGTACGCCGAGGAACGTGCCGTTGTAGCCGAACGGCAGCGGCGGAAGCGGCGACGCTTCGAGCACCGCCCGCAGCGCTGCCCGGTCGAACGTGCCGTTGCCGCTCGGGATTTCGTTTTTCGCATCGCGGATCGTTCCATCGCGGTCGATGACGAATGAAATCGTAGTGATGCCGGTCGCGCCCTGCGGCCGAAGCCACCGTTGTCCGATCAGCGTTTTCATTCGATCGATGTAGATGGTGTACGGAAAATCGCCTTCGATGCCGGTGACGCCGGTGGAGCCGACCGGGATGTCGATTCCGCCGACGACGCCTGGGTGGGGGGTGGGGAGTGGGGGGTGGGGTGTGGGAGCGGGCGGCGTTTCCGAACCTTTTTTCGACGAACGTCCGAAGTTTGACAACGGCACGGTCTTCGGTTCGCTCTTCACCACCGGCTTGGGAGCCTCGGCTACCGGCTCCGGAATCGTGACTTTCTTCGCAACGGGTGGCGCGATCGGCTGCGACTTCACGACCGACGGTGCGACGGATGGCATCGGCGCGAACTTGATATTCAGCGTCGAAACCTCCTGCGGCGCCGCGGCGTGCATGGCCGCGTAAATGATCCCGGCTGCGAGTGCGCCGTGAAGAAGCACGGACGCGGCGATGCCGCCGGCGGGGTTGCCGCCGAGGCGCGTGCGCTCGGCGAGCAGGTCACCGATGCGGTCGTCCATCCCTCTCCTTCGGTTGCGTGACCATCCCGAGTTGCTCGACTCCCGCGCGGTTCATGATGTCGAGCACTGCAACGACGCGGCCGTATGGCACGTCCTTGTCGGCTTCGAGCAGAGCGCGTTTCACACGCCGCGCCCGAAGCATCGGGCCGAGGCTTTGATCGAGATTCGAGGATCCTGCGGCGATGCCGTCGAGGTAGACCGCGCCGGTTGCCGTCACCTGAATCTTGGCGGGATTGTTCGAGGCGAGCTCGAAGCTCTTTCCTTCCGCGGCCGGCAGCGCCACGGTCAACCCCTGCGTCAGCATCGGCGCGGTGACCATGAAGATGATCAGTAGCACGAGCATGACGTCGACGAGCGGCGTGACGTTGATCTCCGCCATGTCGCCGTAGTCGTCGCCGTGATCGAATCGGAAGGCCATGTGTTGTCGCTTAGACGGTTGCGGTTTCCGCTTGGTAACCGCGGCTACATAAAGTTCCGCTCGGTCAGATTCAGAAACTCCAGCGTGAAATCCTCCATCTCGCCGCGCGCCTGACGCATGCGCTGTACGAAATGGTTGTACGCGAGAAGGGCGGGGATTGCGGCGAAGAGTCCGGCGGCGGTGTTGATGAGCGCCTCGCTGATGCCGGGGGCGACGGACGTGATCGACGTCGTCGCGGTCGCGCCGATCGTGGCGAAGGCGTCCATGATGCCCCACACCGTTCCGAACAGGCCGATGAACGGCGATGCCGCCGCGGTCGTGGCAAGGAACGGGAGGTATTTCGACAATCGCGCCGCTTCGATGCGTGACGCGCGCAGCAGCGAGCGCTCCACGCTGTCGAGCGATCGGATCATCTGCGTGTTCGCATGCGCGATCTGCGCTTCGATCTCGGCGTATCCCGCTTTGAACAGCCCCACCAGCGATGAATGCGATGTCTGCGCGGTGGCCGCCTGAACCTCGGCCAGCTTCTTTGCGCGGCGGAAGGCGAACATGAATCGCCTCGATGCCGCGGCCGAACGGCGGAAGCGGAGGGCGATCACGAACATCACCGCCCACGATCCGATCGAGAACAGCAGCAACACCCCCAGGACGGCTTTCCCCACCCATCCCGTATGCTGAAACGACGTCCAGAGTTGCACTGCCGTTAAGGTAGCACGGTCACGCGGAGGCGCGGAGGCGCGGAGAACGCCGTTACGCCGCGATCGATTCTTTCGTTACCAGACGTTGTGCGTCGAGGTAAAACTGCACGTCGGTTGGCAGCAGTGCGTGAAGCAGCCGTCCGCCTGACCGGCAGGTCGTGCTGAGGAACGCGCGCTCGCCGTCCATGAAGAGCACGTCTCCGGCAAAGCCGGCCGGCAGCGTAGTCAGGAGATCGAGAAACTCACTCTCCGTCGCTGCGCCGTCGATGACAAGCCGCTCTACGTCCTGCGACGCGTGATGGAGCGCGCCGGTCAGAATCGAGAACGTGTTCACGAAGATGATTCGGTTCGCCGACTGATTCGAAGCGTCCCAGGAACGCGGCGCAGCCGTCGTACCGCGGCCGATGAGCGTGATGCGTCGGATGTCGCGCATGTTCGTCTCCTTGATTAGTGCGGCACGACGGCGGCTGCGACGGCGATCACGAGCGCGACGGACCACAGCATGCCGAGGACGCGCCACGATTGACGGCCGCCGCGAAGGTCCTGAGTGGTTTCGACTACGAGCTGTTTGATCTGTGTCATGGGATTCTCCTTTAGTTGTTGATCGTGGTGGGGGTGTTGTCGCCCGCCGTCGTTGCGGCCGGTTGCACGGGAACCGTTCGCGTTCCGAAGGCGTCGATCGGCCAGACGTCGAGCGGAAGCGTGCGGCCGTTCGCGGCCAGATAGACCTTGCCGCTATCGATGAGCTCGATCCAGCCCGATGCTGGCACCGAGTACTTCGCTCCGGCGTAGGTGAACGTCGCGCCAGGCGCGCCGACAAATTTGTACGACACGGTCCCCGTGTGGCAGGTCACTGCGGGAGCGGCCGGTGCGTGGTGGAGGAGAGCGGCGAGCGTGATTGCGTGCAAGAGGTTCATGCCTGGCCCTTAGTCCAAGGCCGGTACCACGCTAGACTCCTTTTAGAATCAGAAACTTAGATGTGTCTGACGCTTTTGCGGCTGTTTCAGAACGATACGGCTGTATGATTTCCGGACATGACCGAGCCTTCCGTGAAGCAAAGACTGCTCATCGTCGATGATGAGCCCAACGTTGTGGCCGGTCTGCAGGCACTCTTAGCAGATGAGTGGGATGTGAAAACCGCCATGACCGCACGCGAGGCGCGCTCGGTCTTCGCCGAGTTCTCCCCCGACGTCGTTCTCCTCGACATGAACCTGCCCGACGGCAACGGCGTCGACGTCCTGCACGACCTCAAGATGTACTCCGAGGCCGTCTCGGTGATCATGATGTCGGGAGTGGGGACGGTGGACAGCGTCGTCGAATCGATGAAGCTCGGAGCGGAAACGTTCCTGCAGAAGCCGTTCGACTACAGCCTGTTGTCGCTCACGCTCGAGCAGGTGGCGCGCATGGTGGCCACGCGCCGCGAGCTGATCGCGCTGCGCCGCGGCGACACGAACGAGCAGGAGCGTCTGCCCGGACTTTCCCCTGCCGTCCAGAATCTGAACCAGCTCCTCGGCCAGATCGCCCGCGCGCCGTCGCCGGTGCTGATCGAAGGCGATTCGGGGACAGGCAAAGGTGTCTTCGCCCGCCTCATCCACAACCGCTCGCCGCGCGCGCGGGCGCCGTTCGTCGACCTCAATTGCGCCGGTCTGTCGAAGGAGCTGCTCGAATCGGAGCTCTTCGGCCACGAGCGCGGCGCGTTCACGAACGCAATGAACACGAAGCAGGGCCTCTTCGAGATCGCTGCCGACGGGACGATCTTCCTCGACGAAATCGGCGAGATGGATGTGACCGTGCAGGCGCGATTGCTGAAGGCGATCGAGGACAAACGTTTCCGCCGTGTCGGCGGCATCCGCGACCTGACCGCGAACTTCCGGCTCGTCGCTGCGACGAATCGCGATCTGGCTGCGGAAGTCGCCGCCGGCCGCTTTCGCGCCGATCTCTACTATCGACTGAACGTCGTCCGCGTCCGCATGCCGCCGCTGCGCGAACGCATCGAAGACATCCCGCTCCTCGTCGACGTGATCCTCCGTCCGCTGTCGAAAGAGCTTGGACGTCCTGCGCCGGCGGTGAGTCCGCGAGCGCTGAAAAAGCTTCAGAGCTACGCGTGGCCCGGAAACGTTCGCGAACTGCGCAACGTCCTCGAGCGCGCCATGCTGACGATGACGGGGAAAGAGATCGTGAACGACGATCTGCTGCTCGAGTCGGATACGAAGTCGCTCGCGAAAAACTCGGGCGGCATGCCCGCCGCCGACTGGGAAATCCGCGCACTCGATGACGTCGTCGCCGATTACGTGACCGCCTCGGTCACAGCCGCCGGCGGCAACGTCCGCAAAGCGGCCAGGCAACTTCAGATCAGTCCGTCGACGCTGTACGCGCGAATGAAGAAGCCGTAGGTACGGAGCTCCGGTTGACTGC
>DASYJY010000172.1:0-3728 GCA_035995985.1 Thermoanaerobaculia bacterium
TGCGGCCGAGTGTTCCAGACGTAGCTATAACGGTTCGGGTATGGCGGCGATGTTACAACTTTCGTGATGGCGGGTATGGGTTTGTACGTGTCTGACGAGGTTGAATCACCAGCAACTACCTCAGAGAGAACGTCCCTTTGCAAGTCACGAACTCCATCGAGGTCGTGAACCATGATTTTTGCGTGACTTTCAAATGTCTTCCACACGTCGATGTGGTGGTCGGTTCGATCAATAAAATGTAGCTGCAGCCGCCCAAGGGTGACGTTTGTGAGATCCGGAACCAAAACGCCCGCCAAGGCCAATTGGAAGAAGGCACGATGCTCCGGCAGGCTGAGTAACTTGATACTCTCGCGGAGTGCAAGAAGTTCGTGCAATACGTCGCGACGCCACCAGCGGTAGGGGTCGTGAATTTGCGGAACCTCAAAGGTATCCTTTTGGCGGCCCTCACCATACAAGATCCCGAGGCGCGGCAGATCTTCCGTTAGCGCGCAAGGATTGATAGACCAATTCAAGGAGGTCGCCCCGACGAACTGCAGGAGTGGGTTAATCTCGATGCCGACCGAGCGGATACCGTTCAGTTGGCATTCGATTACGGTCGTTGCCGCACCGCAAAACGGATCGAGCACCGTGTCTGCGTCGGTTGCATTTAATGCAGTCAGCATCTCTTCAACGAGATCTGGTCCGAAGCTCGGTGTGAGTCGAAACCATCGATGAATGCGCTCCGCAACGCCTGCTTTGAAGGTAGATCGACCGACATGAATTGGTTCGTATGAGAATTCAAACTCCTGCCGACTGCTGGGCAGTGCAAAATCGATTGCTAGCTGATGCTGGCGCATGATGACGTTAAGTAGCACGCGACCGAAGCTGCGGTCAACTCCTCCGCCGAGCATGGTAGCAAGGCATCCGCCCGAAGCCGCGTTTCTCTACGATGTGAAGAATTTCGCCGCGAACCGCTGCCGGCAGGCGAAACGGAGCAACCTCAGCCGCGCAAGAATAGGCGACAGTGTGTGATGAATAACGCTTCGCCCCCAGTTACACACCGGTCTGCACAGCATACTGGATCGCGCCTCCTCGGCTGTTGCGGCGTCTACTCCGCCTTCATCGCACTCGCGAGATCGATTCGTCGCGCTAGGCGAGAGGGCACCAGTCCCGCCAACAGCGACGCGATGAACGTCACCGCCAGGGAGGCGGCGATCAACCGCACCGGGGTGTGAAACGCGATCGTCCAGCCGAAGGATTGTTTGTTGATTACGTAGATGAGGATCCAGGAGAGGACGTAGCCCATCGCTAGTCCGGCGGCGGTCGAGGTCAGGCCTAGGACGGAGGATTCGAGGACGAGCATTCGGCGGACTTCGGCGATGGACATGCCTAGGACGCGGAGGAGGGCCAGGTCGCGTTTGCGTTCGAGGATGAGGGCCGCCAGGGTATTGATCACGCCGAGGACGGCTACGACGATGGCGACGGCGAGGAGGGCGTAGGTGATGAGGAAGGTCTGGTCGAAGATCTTCATTACTTCGCCGCGGATCTCGCCGTTGGTGACGGCGAAGGCGTGGTACTTCGGGCCGAATAGGGTTTCCAAATGCCGGCGTGCGGCGTCGCGGGTGATGCCGGGCCTCAGGTAGATGACGACGGTGGTGATGCTGTCGTCGTTGTAGGAGCGGACGTAGAGCGCGCGGTCCATGGCCATGACGCCGCGGTCGTTGGAGTAATCGCGGTAGACGCCGGTGATCGGGAAGCGGCGCGGGCCGGTGATCGTGTTCAGCGTGACGTCGCTGCCGATTTCTTTGCCGTACTTCAGGGCGAAGCTCTCCGAAACGACCACGCCCCCTTTCGCGATCGCGTTCCTTAGCGCCTCGGACGACTTACGCGGCGCGATCATCGGCAGGTCGCCGAATTGCGCCGCGACGCCAAAGTCGCCGCTGGCGACCGTTACGACGGCGTCGCCGTATGCGACGCCGCGTCCGCTGGCGCGGTCGAAGGCGGCGATGAACGGGACCTTCGCGAGGTCCGCGGAAATCGCGTTCGGGAACGCTGCGGCGTCGGCATTCGAAAGGCCTTTCGCAGGACGGAGCCAGAGGTCGGAGCTGACGGTCTGGTCGACCCAGACGCGCACGGTTTCGCGGAAGCTGCCGACCATCAGCGTGACGGCCACCATCATTCCGATGGCGAGCGAGAGCGCTGCCGAGGCGATGGAGGTGCGGCGAAGCGAGGCGGGGATCGATGCCGAGGCCAGCTCGCCGACGATGCCGAACATCGCGCGGTACGGCGTACGCAGCAGATTCGAAATCGCGGTCACGATCATCGGTGCGAGCGCGGAGAAGCCGGCCACGACGAAGAGGACGGCGATGTATCCGGCGACGGCGATTCCGTTCCATGCTGGTAGTCGCGAAAGCAGAGCGGCGATCATGAAGCAGACGATGGCGATCGCGATCAGCGTCATTGGTCGCGTTTTCTTCGTCGCGGCCTGCGCGCCGGACAGCAGGAGCGTCGGACGCACTTGCGATGCTTCGATCGATGGTTGGATGGCGGAGAGCAGCGAGAGGATGGTTCCCACCGCCACTCCCGCCGCGATGATGCCCGGCGTCAGCACGATCGCCTCGGGCGTCGAGCTGACGTAGAGCGCGTTGATTGTGCGGCCGATCAGGCGGAGGATCAGCCAGGCCAGGCCGCGGCCGAGGGCGATGCCGGCGAGGGATCCGATGGCGCCGAAGAGGAGGCCTTCGACGAGGAACGCGCCGAAGATTTGCGTGGCCGAAGTGCCGAGGGTTTTGAGGACGCCAACGTCTTTGCGGCGGCGGAGGATCGAGATCAGGACGGTGTTGTAGACGAGGAACATACCGACCAGCAGCGCCACGCCGGCGAGGGCGAAGAGATTGACGCGGAAGGCGCGGAGCATTTTCTCGACGCGTTCGTTGCGGCGGGCGGGGCGTTCGATGCGGGCGCTGGCGGGGAGGACGTTTCTGATCGCGGCGAGCACCGCATCGTTGGGAACGATGAGATCGATGCGCGTCAGGTGTCCTTCGAAGCCGAAGGTCGACTGCGCGGCGGCGATGTCGGCGATGGCGATGGCGCCGTTGAACGCGGTGGCTGGTCCGCTCGCTTCGAGCAGGCCGCGGACGATCATCGTGCGGTGGACTCCCTTTATATTCAACGTGAGCGGCGATCCGAGTTTGAGTCCGTGTTCGCGTGCGAACGTGGCGGGGAGGACGACGGAATCGTCGCGCAGGATGGCGAGGTACGTCGCCGCGGACTTTTCGTCGCTGGTGACGACGCTGGCGTAGCGGTAATCGCGGAAGTGGAGATCGGAAAGCATGTCGACGGCGAGGAGGCGGATCGGTTGCTGCCACGGCTCGGCCATCCCTTCGACGTCGATGACCGGCGCGAAGCGGACGCCTTTTGGCCAGAAGGGTTGCAGTTTCAGGAGCACGTTTTCGTCGAGGCCGACGTCCGACACGATCATGTAGTTGGCGCGTCCGGCCACGGCGTCTACCGATTCCTGAAACGCTCTCAGCGCGCTTTGATTCGAGAGCGCGATGGCAACGACGACGGCGACTCCGACGGCGATGCCGAGGATGGTGAGCGCGGTGCGCAGGCCTTCGCGGAGGATGGGGCGGAGGACGAGGGCGCGCAGGATCATGAGCGGGGGGTGGGGAGTGGGGAGTGGGGTGTGGGAGCGGAATCTTCGGGCGCCGGAGGCGCGAGGTTTTTCTCCAACTCCCCACCCCCCA
>DASYJY010000173.1:0-9704 GCA_035995985.1 Thermoanaerobaculia bacterium
CGGCCGATGGCGCCACGAACATGGTGCCGTCGTTCATCACGCCGAGCGGCCCGGTGCGCGAGGCACGCTTCGTCTTTTTTACCGACAGTTTCGGCAATCCGATCACCACGTCGCCGAACGGCGGGGTCGAAGACCTGTACACGATCGCCGGACGCAGCGACGCGGGCGGATGCACGGCGACGGTGATTCACCAGCCGGATTTCACCTCGGCGCTCGCCCACAACAACGTCATCTTCCGGATCCCGACGCCGCTGTTCGGCTCGGGCATCCTCGAGAACATCGATGAGACGACGCTGCTGAATTTCCAGGCGTCGACGGTGGGCAATCCCTTCGGCGTTGCCGGAACGTTCAACCACAACGGCAATGACGGCACGATCAGCCGTTTCGGCTGGAAAGCGCAGAACAAGTCACTGGAGATCTTCTCCGGCGAGGCTTACAACGTAGAGATGGGCGTCAGCAACGAACTGTTCACCCAGGAGCGTCCGCTGCCGGAAGAGGACATGGCCGCGGGACTTCCCAATCCGTGCAAGATCAATCCGACGCCGGAAGACCACACGAATTTCAACAAGCCGGCGGTGAAGACCCCGAGCGACGCCGTGCAGTTTGCGATGTTCATGCGTCTGCTGCAGCCGCCGAAAAAAGAGAAAGCAATTCCCGGCGGCGAGCTGTCGATCAAGAGCGGTGAGGTTCTGTTCGGTCAGATCGGATGCACAACCTGTCACACGAAGATCTTCGCTCCGAGCCCCTCCGCAATCACGCCGGACCTCGGCGTACAGGCTTCATTCGGCCAGTGGAGCGATCTCGAAATCCACCACATGGGAGTTGGGCTGGCGGACAACGTCTCGCAAGGGACCGCCGGCGGCGATCAGTTCCGCACCGCGCCGCTTTGGGGACTCGGGCAACGGATTTTCTTCCTCCACGACGGCCGCCGGACTGACCTGGTCCAGGTGGTCGCGGATCATTTCTCTACCGGCTCCGAGGCCAATACCACGAAGCTCAATTTCGACGCGCTGACGACGCCACAGAAGCAAGACATCATCAACTTCCTGCGATCGCTGTAACGCAAACAGTTGTCAACGGGCCGGGCGTCATTCGACGTCCGGCCCGTTCGTCGAAAGGAGAAAAAATGCTGAACCTGCGCCGAACGTTTCCCCTGATCGTGATGTGGCTGTGTCTCGTCGCCGCCTCACCGCTGACGCCGAATCCGAAGCACGTCCCGGCCGGCGTGATCTTCGTGAAGGGAGCGGAACCGTCATCGAGCGACACGACCACCCCGTTGCCCGAAAACGGAAGCGTCGCCGGCGGCCGTTATCGCAACGCGTACTTCGGACTCGCCTATCCGATTCCGCAAGGCTGGACGGCACAACCGGCCGGCCCTCCCCCATCGGACGGCGGCAGTTACGTTCTCGCGCAATTCGCTCTCTCCGATACGAAACAACAGCGCGTCAGGGCGCACGTTCTGATCACGGCGCAGGATTTTTTCTTCAGCGCGCGTCCCGTCGCCAATCCCGCGGAGATGGTGACCGCCGTTCGGCGAAGCATCGGCTCCGACTATGAGATCGAGCGCGAGCCGGGCGAGGTGAAGATCGCGGGCCGGACCTTCGCCCGCTTCGCGTACAAATCGCCGCTTGCGGGACTGCATTGGCTGATCCTGTCCACCGCGGCGCGCTGTCATGCGGTGACGTTCACCTTCACCGCCACCGACACCGCCGCGCTCAATGATGCCGTGCGCGCCATGAACGGCTTCGCTCTCGGCAGCGATGACGATCCGAAGTGCGTCACCGACTACGCAACCGCCGAAAACGTGATCGCGAGAGTCGACCCACACCTGGGCGCGCACCGGTTCAACACGATCCCGGTACGCATCATCGTCGACCGGGAGGGACGCGTGAAGCACATCCACCTGCTCGCCGCGTTCGCCGATCAGTCAGCCGCGATCATCGCCGCCCTCCAACAGTGGCGCTTCAAACCGTACCTTCGCGACAGCAAGCCCACCGAGGTGGAAACCGGCATCGTGTTCGGTGTGCCAAGATCGGTCGTGCGAATGTCGGGGAAGTAAGTCGCATCCGTCAGCGAAGTTGCAGGTTTCGTAGCGTGGCCAGCTCTTCTTCGCGAGCCTGAAGGACGAACTTGACCGAGGCCAGCTCCTCGTCGCGAGCCGCCAGGATTGGCTTGATCGACGCCAGTTCCTCGTCGCGAGCCGCCAGGATCGGCTTGATCGACTCCAGCTCTTCGTCGCGAGCAGCCACGATTGGCTTGATCGAGGCCAACTCGGCGTCGCGCGCGTCGATGATCTCCCGCAGTGCGGCAATCTGTTCTCTTGTGCCGTCGGCCAGACGGTCGATTTCCGTCTGAATGGCATCGCGCGACGCACGCAACGATTCCGCATCGTCGAGGAGCCGGCGCCGCTCGTCGTGCGCGGCGATGAGAATCCCGGCGGCGTGCGCTGACACGAGATCGCGATGTTTGTCGTAGAGGCGGCGCAGCGTCGATGCGTAGTCGGTCCGGCGCAGGACGCGGCGGAGCAGAGAGTCGGGACGGACGCGGTATTCGAATGCCGGACTCGGAAGATGAATGAATCGCCAACCGCGCTGCGCCGCGCCGAGCCAGAAGTCCCAGTCTTCCAATTCGCATGCGACGTCGTATCCGCCAATATCACTCCACACTGCGCGGCGCACGACGGCACACGCGTCGATGTAATTGCTCCACAACATCCTCGGCAGATCGAGTTCCGGCACGGCGACGTCGCCGGTGCGCGCGCCGAACTCGCGCCGGTCGCCGTACGCCACGCCCGCGGCGGGATCGCCATCGAGCAGCGCCACCGCCTCCGCGGCAAAGCCGGGCAGCAGACGGTTGTCCGCGTCGAGCGGTAGGAGATAGTCGCCGTTCGATGCGGCGATGCCGACGTTGCGGGCCGCGGAGAGACCGGAGTGAGGCTGTTCGATCACGCGATGCCCCGCCTCGCGAAGCGCGGCGAGCACCTGACGCGTGCGAGGCTGCGTCGAGCCATCGTCGACGACGATCAGCTCCGCCGCGGAGGCGTTGCGCTCCACGCTGGCCACGGCATCGATTAGATAGTCGCCGTCGTCATGGCACGGAACGATGACGGAGAGACGCGGCCGTTCCGCGGATCGCGGCGCGCCTGCACGCGAGGCCGCTTCCCACCTGCGATCATTGCCGAGGTCCGCCGCATCGTCGAGCGCTCCGAGGAGATCCATCGCCTCGGCGTTCGTGTAGCGCCACAAGCGCGGCAACGGATCGTCGTCGGATCGTGAAACGAACGAATCGCCGGCGCGCAGAGTCGCGAGCGTGTCCGCATCGGTCTCGATGCCGAAACGCCGGCGCACTGCGGCGCCGAATGTGGCGGGATCGCGCAGCAGACGATTGGTGCTGACGAGCAGCGTTCGATCGCGGTGGCGCCGGTGAAACTCGAGGATGCGCCGGTTGTAATGCGTCCAGATGCGCGCCGGGTAATCGGGATGCGTGAGCCAGACGTCCGCGCCGGTTCGCAGCATCGAATCGGCGACTTCCCATGGATGGCGATAGAGCAGAAGAAACCGCGACTCGGGGCCGAGCAGGTCATCCCAGAATTCGAGGAGCAGCGACGTCCGCGGATCTTTCCATCCCCACGGATGACCGGCGCTGTCGCGCGCGGCAATCAGCGCCGCCGCGGCGTCGCGAAATGGCGGCAGCTGTCCGTCGTCGAACGCTCCGCTCTCCGTCCATCCCCAGTCGCGATGGCCATCCTCGGGTGGAACACACACCGCCAGAATGCGGCGGTTGAGATCGAGGAAGTCGACGTCCTCGAAGTAACCGGCCGGATTTCCGCGGTCGGCCGGCAGCAACCGGTCGCCCATGCGCACGTTCCATGCGGCGAGCAGCGAAGCGACGAGCGACGTGCCCGACCGGTGCATTCCAGTGACGATCAATCGGAGAGGAGGCCTCACGAGAGGAGCGATCATACGCGCGAACTCTGTGCTCCTCGCAGCGCGCTGTAGTAGTCTCCGACCTCCTCGCCGTCACCCTGCAACGATCACGGATGACGCAGCAAAAATCGCCGAATGACCACGATGACGCCGCCCGATGGCGGGCCGAATGCTCCCACTCACAACGAGTTTCGCGACCGGCTGCGAACCAGTCTCCTGATCGGGCTGTGCTGCCTGTTGGTCTATAACGCCAACCTGCGGTCAATCACGGCGGGCGACACCTACCCCGCGCGATACCTGCCATTCGCGATCCTGCAGTACCACACCATCTTTTTCGATCCGATCGTGAAGGTCGCTGCGCAGGGGCGAGGCGATGGGGCGTTCTGGCTGGTGCAGCGGCGCGGCCGCCCTACCTTTTCGCTGTACCCGATCGTCGTGCCGGTGCTCCTCGCGCCGCTCTACATTCCTGCGGTCGCGTACCTGCATCTGCGCGGATGGACCGATGCACGGCTGGATCAAATCGCACGACTCATGGAGAAGCTCTGCGCGTCTTTCGTGGCAGCGCTCTCCGCGTCGCTGCTCTTCCTGTTGCTGCGGCGGCGGACGAAAGCGTCGATCGCACTGCTCCTCACACTGGCCTACGCCCTCGGCACCACGACCTGGGTCATCGGAAGCCAGGCGTTGTGGCAACACGGGATGGCCGAGCTGCTGATCATCGGCGCGCTGCTTTTCCTGACCGGGCCGTGCACCGTGCCGCGGACGCTCGCCGCGGGATTGCTGCTCGGGCTCATCGCCGGAGACCGCCCGCCGGATGTCATCCTCGCGGCGGCCCTCGGCGCTTACGGTCTCTTTTGGGCAGGCCGAAGCCGCGCGGTGCTGCTCGCCGCCGCGGCGGCAGTGCCGATGATCGCCGTGCTCCTGTACAACCTTCACGTGGCCGGGAACGTAGGCGGCGGTTATGGCCTGGTTGGCCACGCCCGCTTCTTCGGCCACGATCTTCTTTCAGGGATCGCCGGATTGCTGGTCAGCCCGACCCGAGGACTTTTCGTCTTTTCACCGTTTCTACTCTTTCTGTTTCTGGCGTGGCGATATCTGCCGCGGGGTCGCGACGAGCGCGGCCTGACGTTGGCGATGAGCATCGGTATCGCCGTTCAAATCCTGCTCTACGCCAAGGCGGACTGGCGGAGCGGCCTCTCATGGGGACCGCGCTACCTGACCGACCTTCTGCCGTTCCTCATGTGGATGCTGGTACCGGTCGTTGCGGCACTGCGAGGCGTCGGACGGATTTGCTTCCTGCTGACGGTCGCGATCGCGATCGCCATCGAAGCCATCGGCGCCATTTCGTACTCCGGCTCCGTCGACCTCCCGATCTACGCTGCCGACCATGGGTGGATAACACACGACATGCGGGCCGCATGGCAGTGGCGAAACGCACCGTTCATCGCGTCGTTGAAGCAAGGCATCGCGTCGCCGGAGCTCACGATCGCGATGCGCGGAAGTTTCGACGCCATCGAGAGCGGAGGCCGCGCGACCTCCGTCGTCACGGCCGGCCAACAGGCGTCCGCCACGGGTTGGGCACTTGCTGGTGACGCAACGCCCTCGCAGGTGGCATTGATGATCGACGGCCGGCAGACAGTCGTCTCCAACGTTTTTTCCGATCGGCCGGACGTCCGCGCGACGCTGCATGAGACCAGTCCCGCAGGCTGGCGCATCCCGCTCGATACAGCCACCCTAGCGCCCGGCCAGCACCATCTGACACTTTTCGCCTGGGCCTCCGGCAGGGTTGAGGAACACTACATCGAGGAGCGAACGCTGACGGTACGACCGCCGCAGGCCGCAGTCGAGCGCAACGCCGAGCTTGAGGAGAACTCCAGGAAAGCCACAGCACGAATTCGCGAACACCAGCAGGCGCCGGGCTACTGGCTCACTTCCTACACGAGCGAGCCGCGGTTTCACGAGCCGCATCCGGAAATGAACACGTTTCTGACCGCGCTCCTCGTCGACCTGCTCAATCCTCTGGCCGCGACCAGCGGTCTCGATGAGAGTCTGCAGCGCGCCCGCCGCCACCTCACCAGCCAGATCGAGTCCGGCGGATTGGTGCGCTACCACGGCCTGCCGAACGGTCCCACCATCGGCACCCTCGGCTGCGCGATCACTCCCGACACCGACGACACAGCGCTCGTCTGGCGGCTCGCTCCCGATCGCGACCGCCGCCGGCTCGACCCCGCATTGGCAACCATCGGCCGCTATCGCACGCCCGAAGGCCTCTATCGCTCGTGGCTCGCACCGCGCGACGCCTACCAATGCCTCGATCCGGGCAGCGATCCAAACCCCGCGGACATCGTCATCCAGATGCACTTGCTGCAGCTCTTGGCCGAGGTCCGGCCGCCCGCAGGCCGCGCGCTTTGTGATGCGATTCGGTCGGTCACCGATCAGGATCGTGTCTGGGTCTACTACCGAAAGACTCCCCTGATCCCGATCCTGCGCCTCGGCGATCTCCGCCGCGCCGGCTGCGCTGTGGAACTCCCCGAGTCGCGAATGCGCACCGACGTTCCTGGCCAGCAACTCTGGGTGACGGTCGTCCGCGCGCTGGGAAGCTCAGCTCCCGACGTGACAGTCATTCAGAGCGTGCTGCGTGAACTGGCGCGGGACGACTTTGCTCTCATCCGAATGAATCCGCCGCTCCTCT
The DNA here is from genome assembly GCA_035995985.1 of Thermoanaerobaculia bacterium. GTDB lineage: Bacteria > Acidobacteriota > Thermoanaerobaculia > Gp7-AA8 > Gp7-AA8 > JADGNZ01. The sequence continues at coordinate 6,616 of DASYJY010000173.1, forward strand.
ACCATAACGACCTAACCGCGACCGTCTCCCGATACTACTGGTCGGAGGATGCCGGCTACGCCCTCTGGCTAAAACTGTACGACAAGTATGAATACGATCCCCGACTCAGCCGCTAAGGCATCCCCGCTTCGCTATTTTTCCTGTCTGCGTCCGCAGGACATCCTTGTTCTCCAGGGCCCGCCCCTGCTCGGCGCCGTGTTCGCGATCCGCCATCCCGGAGTGCGGGACCTCGCTCCACTCGTGACGCTCATGCTCGCCAACGTCTTCCTGGTGACGCACATCTTCCTGCTCAACGACTGGGCCGGCCTGACTACCGATCTCGCGGACCCGAACAAAGCGGCCCGCGTATTCACAGCCACAGGCGTCGGACGCCGGGAGATGGGCGTCCTGACAGCCGGCTTTTTAGTCCTGAGTCTTCTTCTCTTCAGCCGTCTCGGTGCGATCGCGCTCATGCTCTCGCTGGCAATTGCCACGCTGAGCGCTCTCTACTCGCTGCCCCGATTCAACTGGAAAGGCAAACCGCTCCTCAACTCGGCCGCTCATCTGACCGGCGGCATCCTGCACTTTCTCCTCGGCTACGCCCTCGGAAGGGTCATCGACCAACGCGGCGTCGCCATCGCTACTTTTTTCGCCCTCATCTTCGCCGCCGGACACCTGACGCAGGAGATCCGCGACTATCAGGGCGACGCCGCCAACGGCATCAGAACCAACGCCGTGGTCTTCGGCCTTCGCCGCACGTTCGGCGCGAGCCTGCTTCTTTTCACCGCGGCGCAGATCCTCCTGCTCCTGTTGGCGCTTAACGGCATTCTTCCCCGGTCGATTGCTGCTGTCGTCGCGCTCTATGCCGTCCAACTTTTCTGGTCAGCCGAGGCTTTTCGAGAAGGGCTGAACTACGCGAGCATCAGCCGGCTGCAGACGCGTTACCGCGTGCTATACGCGGTGGTTGGTCTGGCGATGGTGGTCGCGCTGCGGATGTGAATCGCTCCACTCACGGTGCGCACGCGCAGGCCGTTAATGCCGCCGCCGGCATCGTCCGCAGCCCGCACCAATAGCCTCGCCATTTCGCTAGCGCGCCGGCGGACGCCTTCGGGGCGCCGGACGAGTAGTAGTCGAAGTACTTCGTTCGCGTCGCCGCGTCGCTGCCGATGGCCCGTTCGAGATCGGTCAGCGTCGCGTTCGTGTACGAATGCTTCGCATACGCCTCATCGAACGAATACTCGCGCGACCACGGCAGCGCGACATTCGGCAGGTGGTAGGCGGTGTAATCAGTGATCCGGCCGGCAATGGTGACGTCGACGATCTCGAACGCCGGATTGTTTCCGAAGATCGGCGTCACAGACGGCGTGATGTGAATGAAGCGCCCACCGGCGAATCGGAATTCATCCTGATGCGTATGACCGGCGAACGATCCGAGGATCGTCTTGCGGTGTGCGGCGGTGATCTGCAGGTATTTCTGCTCGTATTCGTCTTTCCAGAACGTCTGCGTTTTCAGACTCGGACAGCTGCCGCCGTATTCGAGCGTATCGAAGACGTCGATCCCCGGCGGGATGTGGAACAGCAGCCACACGCGCTTCCCTTCGACGCGCGCCAGATCGAGCTCCGCATCGAGCCACGCCAGTTGCCGCAGGCCCGCATCGGGTCCAGGCGTGCCGCACGGATTTTTGTAATTGGTCGAGAAGAAGTTCGTATTGAGCGCGATGACGCGGACATTCTTCAGCGTGCGAACGTCGGCGTGATAGTAGCCGCCGGTCTTGAAGCGGCGATCGAATGATCGCGAGCGGACCACCGGCTTCCAGACGTCGCGGACGTTGGCCAGGAAGACGCTGTCCGGCACGATCGCATAGTCGCCGCAATCGGAGTCGTTGTTGCCGAGCGTCGGATAGATCGGCGTGTCCGGATACGCCTTCCGCAACGCCGCGGTGACATAGGCAATCGTCTTCGTCACGAATGCCGTATAGGCGGTCTGACTCTTGTCGGACGCGTATTGCTGGTACGTCTCCTGGAACTTGTGCGCGAGAAAATCGCCCGAGATCAGCAAGAACGCCGGCGACGGAATCTGCTTCTTCATCTCCCCGATCGCCGATCGCAGCAGCGCATCATTGATGTCGCTCCCGTAGGTCGAGAACGACGTGGTCGTGGATGAGGCCAGGATCGCCTCCCACTCAGCCGCCGGCGCCGCCTCCAGCTTCGCCATCAGAGTCGGATCCGCGAACGGATCGAAGTGGATGTCGGAGACGGAGAGAAACTTCTCCGCCGCAGCAGAGGAGGCGAAGGCCAGGAGCAGTACGAGGATCGCGCCGATTTTTCTCATGATGAACAGAAGTATCGCTCAGCAACGATCGGTCACGAGGGAGAGTGCGCGCTCGTAACGGTGGGGTAACGCAGCTCATAGACCATGAAGAGAAGGATGTTCGGTCGTTTCGGCATACCGGAGGAGAGTGGTGGAAGGCGAGAATCCCTACCTAGTCGAGGTCACCGTGGACGGCTGGGTCGTATCTGACATAGCCGTTCCACACTTCACGATGCTGAGTGATGTAGCTGCTCAGTCCTTGGCCTGCAACCGCGAGACGCTTCATTTCCTCGACGTGACGGCGGCCTAACCTCTCCGACATGTATACGTACAGATCGCCCCGATCAAACCGGACGATGATGAAATCCGGCTGGTTCTTGAACTCCACGATGCCCGAGTTGCCGCTGAGGTTCTGATAGGGCTGCACGCTCGCATGAGAAGCAAGACATCCGCCGTCCGGGCCGCCGTTCCGCGATGATTGGGAAGAAACACGAAAGCCGCCCAAGCGGCGGCGAGTGAGTCACTAGTTTGGCGGGGCCGACGGGACTCGAACCCGCGACCTCCGGCGTGACAGGCCGGCGTTCTAACCAACTGAACTACGACCCCGCGGTCGGAACTCGCTCGCTAACCTGTGGTGTGCAGGTGGCATTCCCGAGGACGGGTAGTGTCCTAATTCAGGACACTACCCCGCGCCATTCAGAAAAAGCTGGTGTGGCTCGGCAACGCCGGCTGGCTCGAGCCGGGCTGGAAGAGCTTATTGAAGTGATGAACCAAGTGCAGGTGCTGCAGGTGATTCGTA
>DASYJY010000174.1:0-14012 GCA_035995985.1 Thermoanaerobaculia bacterium
CGTGGCAGGTCAGCGCGCGGCCGGCTTTGTTGCCGTAGCCGTGAACGATGTTGATGACGCCCGGCGGGATGCCGGCTTCGAGCGACAGCTCAGCGAGGCGGTTCGCGGTCAATGGCGTCAGTTCGCTCGGCTTGGCGACGCACGTGTTTCCCGCGGCGATGGCGGGCGCGATCTTCCAGGAGAGCAGATACAGCGGCAGGTTCCACGGCGAAATGAGACCGACCACTCCGAGCGGCTGGCGCAGCGTGTAGTTGAGCGCCGCGGCGTCCATGACATGCGCGTCGGTGGACTGGTGGAGGATGGCCGTGGCGAAGAAACGGAAGTTTGCAACCGCGCGGGGGATGTCCAGGCGCTTGGCGAGAGAGATCGTTTTGCCGTTGTCGATCGATTCGATTCGCGCGAGCTCGTCGAGATTGTTCGCGATCAGGTCCGCGAGATTGAGAAGGAGATCGCTGCGCTCGGCGGCGGGCGTTCGCGACCAGGCCGGAAATGCTGCCTTCGCTGCGCGGACGGCATCGTCGACATCGCGTTCATCGCTGTCGGGAATCGAGGCGATGACTTCGGCCGTGGCGGGATTGATGTCGTCAAAGTACGCGCCGGAGCGCGGCGGGACGAATTCACCGTTGATGAAATTCGCAAGCATCGTTACGTGCCCATCGGGAACGTTAGGCTGTAGATGTAGCGGCCGCGCGCGACCTGGAGTACGACTGAGGAGCGTTCCGCGGACTGCGTGAGCGCCTGATTGAGATCCGTCACCGACGCGACCTCAGCGCCATTCACGCCGACGATCCTGTCGCCGCGCGCGAGGCCGATGCTTTCGCTTCGTGAGCCGCGAGCGACTTCATCAATGATGAGGGTGCCGTTCTGGTCGATCACGCGAAGTCCGGCGATCTCCCACAGGATTCGTAGTCCGAGGTCGCGAGGAGCGTCGGAGGGGCGCACGGAGATCGATTGCGTGGCGCCGTCGCGCGACACCGTCAGCGGGAGCGGCTGGCCCGAGGGGACGGTGGCGGTGTAGGTCGAGAAGGCCTCGCGCGAATCGACCGGCTTGCCGGCGACGGCGGTGATGATGTCGCCCGGTTTCAGTCCGGCGGCCTGCGCGGGCGAGCCGGGGATCACGCGCGCCACGAGCGCTCCACGCGACGCCCGCAATCCCGTGCGCCGCGCCTCCTCGGGAGTAATCGTGGCCGTGACGGCACCGATCCAGGCGCTGTGTACCTGGCCGTAGCGGAGGATGTCCTGAATTACTTTTTTCGCGCGATCGACCGGGATGGCGAAGCCGATGCCCTGCGCGTTCGCGTAAATCATCGTGTTGATGCCGATGACGCGCCCTTCGATGTTCAGCAGCGGTCCGCCGGAGTTGCCGGGATTGATCGACGCGTCGGTCTGAATGAAATCGGTGAAGGTGCGGCCGGCTTCCTTCGACGGAACGGAGCGTCCGAGCGCGGAGACGACGCCCGTGGTGACGGTGCCGCTGAGGCCGAACGGATTTCCGACGGCGATGACCGTCTCGCCGATCAGCAGATCGGACGACGTCCCGATGGGTGCGGCGAGCAGATTCTTCGCGTCGACGCGCAGCACGGCGACGTCGCTGTCAGGATCGACGCCGATGAGTTTGGCGGGGACTTGTGTGCCGTCGCTGAAGTTGACGGTGATCCGCGACGCGCCTTCGACGACGTGATTGTTCGTGACGATGATCCCTGCGCTCGACCAGACGAAGCCGGAGCCGAGCGATTGCGACGTGTAGCTGCGGTCGCGTCCGCCGAAGACGCCGAACGGATCGAAGAAAGGATCGGTCTCGCGCTGGCGGATGGTCGACTCGGTCTGGATGTTGACGACGGCCGGCCCGACGTCGTGCGCGACGGTGACGATCGGCGTCCGGCGCGAGGCGCCGACGCTGGCGGGAATCGGCGCGCGCTCCTGTCGCGGCTGGCGGGCATCGACAGTCTGCGATTCCGCGGCCGGCTTGCAGGCGAGGCTGATCAGAAAGGCGACGAGAAGGAAACGAAGCTTCATGCCGGAATCATACGTGCGGATGGCCAGCCAGGTTCGTCAGGCACCTTCGCTGCATAGCCTCGCGCCGGAGGATGCGATGACGCCATTCGATACCGAAGCATCGGCTGTACAAATCAGTGGCTGGAAGCTGTATGCCGTGACGTTCGGAAGCATTCTTCTCGCCGCAATCCTCGCGGCGCTGATCTGGGTCGTCGGGCCAAGCGCGGCGCCGATTCAACTGCCGAGCTACGTTTGGTCGGCGATCGGTTTCTGTGTTCTCGGATTGCTCCTGATTCCGGCGCAGCGCATCGTCTCGCCGGAGCCGTACCGGACAGGCCGCGTCACGACGCGCGATGCCGTAATCGGCGTGCTTATCGGCAGCTTCCTGTACGCCGGCGCGATGCACTTGATGCTGTAACCGCTACTTCACTTTCGCCCAAGCGTCCTTTAACGTCACCGTCCTGTTGAAGACGATCGTGTCCTCGGTCGAATCGGGATCGACGGAAAAGTAGCCGAGGCGTTCGAACTGGTAGTGGGTGAAGGGGGCGGCGCCGCGGATGGATGGCTCCAGTTTGGCGCGGGGCACGATCTGCAGCGACTGCGGATTCAGGTCGTCGAGAAAATTGCCGCTCTCCTCGGGATTCTCCGATTGGAAGAGCCGGTCGTAGAGGCGGACTTCGCAGTCGATCGCGTGATCAGCGGTCACCCAGTGCAGGGTCGCCTTCGGTTTGCGGCCATCGGGCGAATCGCCGCCGCGCGTGGCGGGATCGTACGTAGCGTGCAGCTCGATGATGTTACTTGCATCATCTTTCACCACACTGGTGCAGGTGATGAAGTACGCCGAACGGAGACGCACTTCGCGGCCCGGCGAGAGGCGGAAAAACTTCGGCGGCGGATCTTCAATGAAGTCGTCGCGCTCGATGAAGATCGTTTTTGCGAACGGCACTTTGCGCGATCCCGTCTCAAACCATTCCGTTTCATCGGCCGGATAGTTGTCGATGACCACGCGCAGCGGATCGAGCACGCCCATCACGCGTGGCGCGGACGTGTTGAGATCTTCGCGGATGGAGAACTCGAGCAGGCCAACGTCGATCATGTTCTCGCGTTTGGCGACGCCGACGCGCTCGCAGAAATTGCGGATGGCCGCAGGCGTGAAGCCGCGCCGACGCAGGCCGGCAATGGTGGGCATGCGCGGATCGTCCCAACCATTTACGTGCTTCTCTTCCACGAGCCGCAGCAGCTTGCGCTTCGACATCACCGTGTAGTTGAGGTTGAGCCGCGCGAACTCGTACTGCCGCGGGCGCGATGGCACGGAGACGTTCTCGATCAGCCAGTCGTACAGCGGGCGGTGGTCTTCGTACTCGAGCGTGCACAGCGAATGCGTGATGTGCTCGATCGCGTCCGACAGCGGATGCGCGTAGTCGTACATCGGATAGATGCACCACGCGTCGCCGGTGCGGTGGTGGGTGGCGTGGCGGATGCGGTAGAGCACCGGATCGCGGAGGTTGATGTTGGGTGACGACATGTCGATCTTCGCCCGCAGCACCTGCGCGCCGTCGGGGAACTCGCCCGCTTTCATGCGGCGAAAGAGGTCGAGATTTTCGTCGACGGATCGATTGCGATGCGGCGATTCGACGCCCGGCTCCGTCAACGTTCCGCGCATCGCGCGCATCTCGTCCGGCGACGAGCTGTCGACGTAAGCCTTGTCCGCGCGAATCAGCTCCTCGGCCCACGCGTAGAGCCGGTCGAAGTAGTCGGATGCGTGAAAAAGATTCTCGCCCCACGAAAAGCCGAGCCAGGCGATGTCGTGCTCGATCGCCTCGACGTACTCGATCTCTTCCTTCGCCGGATTGGTGTCATCGAATCGCAGATTGCACTGACCACCGTACTCGCCGGCCACACCGAAGTTAAGGCAGATCGACTTCGCGTGCCCGATGTGCAAATGTCCGTTCGGCTCGGGCGGAAAGCGCGTGATCACGCGCGCGGTCCTGCAGGCGGCGAGATCCTCTTCGACGATCTCGCGGATGAAGTCGCGGGGCTTCGGTGGGGCTTCGGCAGTCATGGCGCGACCGTATACATCGCCGCGCGGTGCGTCAATTCCACGTGGCACAATCCGCACATGCGAAAACTCACGATCCTTGCCGCGCTTCTCGTCGCCGTGTCCGCGCACGCGCAATCGCTCGACGACGTTGTTTCGAATGTGATGAAGGAGTACGGCGGCAAGGCGGCGTGGGCGAAGGTGACGTCGCTGCACGAGACGGGCACGGTCGTGCCGATGATGCGCAAGGGCGACGGCAAGCTGACGCGGACGTGGTCGGGAGCCGGCAAGCTCTCCGTCGAGATCGCGTATCCGACCGAGACCGAGGTGCGCATCGTCGACGTCGACCACGGAACGCGCAACGGGAAAGACGTGACCGGCCCATCGCTCGACGCGATGAAGTTACAGGCAGCGCGTCTCGAACTGCCGATGCTCCTCGCGACGAAACGCGCGGCACTCAAAGACCTCGGCACGAAGGACGGCATCCGCGTGATCGAGATTCCGCTGTCGGAGACGCTGACGTTGACGCTCAACATCGATTCGAAAACATGGCACATTCTGCGGTCGACCGGGAAGGCCTCGGGACTCGAATTCGTCGTCGACTACAGCGACTTCCGCCGCGTGAACGGGCTGCTCTTTCCGTTCGCCGAGGCGGGCATGGCGATGGGGATGCCGACGGCGAATACGAAGTTCGACAGCATCACGATCAATCCGACCGCCGCGAAGTGATACGGCGCGCGTGGCAGAATGCCGCTCGTGAAACGCGCAATCGTCCTCGTCTTTCTCATCATCACCACCGTCTCCGCCTCGGCTGCGAACTTCGGCAGCGACGAGCAGACATTGAAGGCGCTCGACCGCGAGCATGCCATCGCCACGTACAGCGCGGACGTCAAATGGTTGCAGCTGCATCTCGCCGATGGCTACGTCCTCATCACTGCCGCTGGCGCCGAGCTGACGAAAGAGCAGTTGATCGCGCAGCTCAAGTCCGGCGTGATCAAGAGCGCACCGTATGAACCAACCGAGGTGACCATCCGCGCGTACGGGAGCACGGTCATCGTTTCGGGGCGGATCGTGCAGAAGTACACGTCCGGGGACGAGCGCGTGACCGCGGACCTGCGCTACAGCGACGTCTGGATCAAGACGGAAGACGGCTGGTACACGATCGCGGGGCAGCTTTCACCTGTCTCGATCACAAAAGAGAAGATCAAGTAGCCGCCGCTAACCTTTCGCCGTGCCCGGCGTACTTACTTCGCACAGGAGGCACACCATGAGGCGCATTCGTTACGCAGCGCTCGCGGCCGTGCTTGGGTTGGTGTCGATTTCCGCCGCCCATGCCGCGATCGAGAGTCCCGTCCACCGCAGTTTCAACGTCCATCCCGGCGGCACGATCACGATCGACGCCGATCTCGGCGACATCAAGGTCACATCCGGTGCGAGCAACGTCAGCGTCGACGTGATCCGCCGCGCCAAGGTATCGAGCCAGTCGAAAGCGAATGAGCTGTTCAACGAATTCGAGCTCACCTTCACGCCGGAAGGCAACAACGTTCGCATCCGCGCGAAGTACGACCAGCCCACTTCCTGGTTCCACTGGAACAACGATCTCGAAGTCCGCTTCGTCGTCAACGTGCCGTCGCAGTACAACGTCGACCTGAAGACGTCGGGCGGCGACATCACCGTCTCCGATCTGAACGGGCAGGTGAAGGTCAATACCTCCGGCGGCGACGTCGCACTCGGACACATCGCAGGCGCCGTCGATGCCCACACCTCTGGCGGCGACATTTCGATGGCCGGCTCGCAGGCCAGCGCGCTGCTCTCCACGTCCGGCGGCGACATCAAAGTGGACAACACGACCGGCGCGCTGAATGTGAAGACCTCGGGCGGTTCGATCGATATCGGACGCGCGCAGGGCGATCTGAAAGCGCATACCTCGGGCGGCTCCATCGAGATCGGCGACGCCGGCGGCATGATCGACGCGTCAACCTCGGGCGGCTCGATCAAGGCGCGGCTCTCGCGCCAGCCACGTGGCGAGTCGAGGCTGTCGACCTCGGGTGGCGGCATCACCGTTCATGTCGCATCGAACGTCGGCCTCGACATCGATGCGCACACCAGCGGTGGCGATGTCGATTCCGAGGTCCCGGTCACGATTCAAGGCAAGCAGGACGATTCGTCGCTGAACGGCAAGTTGAACGGCGGCGGACCAAAGCTCGTCCTCCGCAGCTCGGGCGGGGACATTCGGCTGCAGAAGTAATCAATGCCTGCGGCGTTCGCGGTCGGAGCGCTGGCGTCACGCCGGCTGGCTCGGCGGCGTCCCGCCGCCGAGTGGGCCGGCATCTCGTTACGAGCAAATGCTTGGATTTTGGCGGTTCGGCGGCGGGACGTCGCCGGGCCAGCCGGCGAGGACGCCAGCGCTCCGTCGTGCTGCGCTCGTCAGCCTGCCGCCAAAATCGCCTTGGCGGCGGCGCGGGCGCTGGCGAAGGCGGCGTCGGAGAGGATGCCGCCTTCATCGACCCAGTCGCCGGCGACGTAGAGGCCGGTCACCTTGGTCGCGGCGCGCATGCGGGACGCTTTGCCGTCCGGTTGGACGAGCGCGTTCGACACCGTCATGGCGGGGAGGAAGCGGCGATGCACGACGAGGTCGCGCCAGCCGGGTTGCATCTCATCAACGAGCGTTTCCAGCTCGGCCTCCGTCCCTTCGCCGTACTTCGCGGCGTGCAGCAACGCGCCGCCTTTGGGTGTGAGTTGCGCCCAACGCGAATGGACCGAGTAGTAGAGCGGCGTGTCGATACCGAGGGCGAAGATGTTGCGCGGCTGCGGGAGTTTGGAGAGCGCGACGTCGAGACACGATGCGGTGACCGCGGTAGTCGTTGGCCAGTCGAGATCGGGAGCGAGCTCGCGGGCGGTGACCGGATCGACGGCGAGGATCACCGTCTGCGCCGGGATCATCGTCCCTTTGTCGGGATCGGACATGTCCGGCATCGCGAGGGACATCGTGTCGTTGCGGACATCGATTTCCAGTCCGCCGAGCTCCACTCCACGAACGGCGCCATCATGTTCGACGCTGACGACGCGCGAGCTGGTCACGAAGTTCACGCCCGCGGCGACGGCGGCGCTGTGCAGCGAGTCGACGATCTTCTGCCACCCCTCGTCGACGTAAACGACGCCGCGAATGGCGAGCCGCAGGTGCGCCAGGGCCGCGCTCGCGCTCTGCAGGTCCGGACGATTGCTGTAGGTGGCGAGGCGGAACATCGCCTCCATCACCGTGCGAAGTCGCTCGTCGGTGGTGTTCGCGTCGATCCACTGGCGAACGGTCATCGACGCGAATGGCTTCGGATCGATGCGCCAGACCCGCAGCATCAGGGCGGTCATCTTCGCTTTCGCTTTCACGCCGAGGAGCGACGTGGTCAGCAGCGACCAGGGATTGCTGGGGAGTTTGTAGCGTTCGTTGCCGAGCATGGCAATCCCGCGCGGTTTAGGGACGCCGCCGCGGACGGGGATGCCGAGCTCGCGTAGGACGTTCCAGCCGTGGCCGTTGCGGTAGAACGCGTGCGGCCCGAGGTTGAAGCGATAGCCGTGGCGGAGATGGGTGACAGCGCGTCCGCCGAGGTAACGGCGGCGCTCGAAGATCGTGACGGTGCGGCCGGCGCGCGCCAGATAGACAGCCGCGGAGAGGCCGGCCAGACCTCCGCCGACAACGATGACGTTCTTTGACACGATTGCACAGATGCTATCTCGATTCTGGCGGCGGTTGAGACTGAAGTGTGGCACAATCGCCTGCCATCCCAGACTCCAATTCGGTGAAACGTGCGCAACGCGATGTCGTTGTGCTCGTAAGCGTTCAAGGGGAACGTCCTGCGCAAGGTGCTGCTGTACTGCTGCTTGCTGATGTCTGCCGGGAGACTGGCCGCGTCGGATGACGATTTTTATCAGCGTCTGTATCAGCGCGGTATGACGCATTTCGCGGCCGCGGACTACGCGTCGGCATTCACGGAGCTGCGCAGTGCGGCGTTCGGATTTGTCGAACGGGTCGAGCAATTCGAAATCGCGCAGAGCTATGCGTGCGTCGCCGCGCATCGGCTCGGGCATGACAGCGACGCGCGCGATTCGCTGATGCGGCTCGTGACCGCGGAAAAAGTGCAGCCGCACTATCGGTCGATCAAACTGCCCGGCGATGTGCGCACCGAGGTCGATGCCGTCGCCGCGAAACTCCTGACGAAGGAGGAGGCAGCGCTCCTCGGCGTGAGTGGCGCGGCAACGACCCAAGTCATCGTGCCGACGCCGACGAAGCAGCCGAATGTCGCCGTCACCGCGCCGCGCAAGGGAGGCCCGGATGCGCCCGCTGCCGACGACGCGCATGTCGCGGCGGGCAAGATGCCCGCGGTCCCAGCGCAGCCGAAATCACCGCCGCCGGTGCCGAAACCCGCGCCGTCGCCGGCGGTTGGCAACATGGACATCGCCCTCGCCGATGCGCAGCGCGCGATCGACGGAGGCGACATCGATCGCGCTCGTTCCATTTACAACGAACTCTCGACTTCCCCCTCCCTCTCGCACAGCGTCGCGTTGCGTGTGGCCGAGGGGCTGTATCGCGTGCGTGACTTCGCCGGCGCGGCGAAGGCCTTCGCGCGAGCGGGTGCGATCGGCCGCGGGGAGGAGGGCTATCACTATTACTACGCGGTCGCGCTCTACGAGACGGGCCGTTACGCCAACGCGAAACGGGAGCTCGCCGCGGCGCTGCCGTACATCGAAGTCACACCTGATGTGACGCGGTATCGGACGAAGATCGAAGGCGCGATCGAGTGAGACACGCAATCTCTTGGCGATCCGCGACTCCCCTTTGGTAGAATCGCCCGAACCCGTTTTACTTAGCTGTCCAAAATCCGCGAGCGTCTTCGAAAGGCTGCCAATGAAAAAACTTGCCGTTGCTATTGCCCTGATGCTGTCCGCGATCGTCGCGAATGCCGCCGATCGAGCGACGACGCCCGAGATCACGCCACCCGCCAACGGCGAAGAGTTCCTGCGTCTTTCCAGCACCGAAAAACTGTTCTGGTCCATCGGCTACTCGCAGGGATACCTCGACGCGCTGAACAAGATCGACGTCGCCGCCGGCGCGAATTCGGCCTGCGCCAGCCTGGCCGCGCGCACCGAGCGCCAGAGCTCCACCGCCGGCAAAATGTCCGGCTTTGAGCTCGTCTCCGGGCTCGAGAAGTTCTACGCCGATCCCGCCAACACGCCGATTCCGGTCGGCAGCGCGATCCGCATTTACATGCTGCAGGCCGCCGGAAAAGACCAGACCACGATTCAGGAGCTGATCGAAACCGCCCGTGCCCTCGGCGCGGAAAGTTCGCACCGGCCCCTGGCTAGCAAGTAACGCATCACACCGCAGTGGATTCACGATCCGCCGCGTTCTGCATCATTTCTCTGCTGTTCGCCGTGCCGGCGCGCGTCGAGCGGCCGTTGCCGCGGCGCATTCCGGCCATCGTCCCCGGCATCGTGCTGACCGCGCTGCACGATGCCAATGCGGCCAGCGATGCGCGCCGTTTCGACGGCGCGCTGGCCGTGGCGAAGTTCATCGCCGAGGTCATGCCGATCGGTCCGCAGCGAAACGAGTTTCGAAGATCGATCCTCATCTACGAAGACATCGGAATCGTCCTCAGCCACGCCATGCGCGATCGCGCCGGCGCGTACTTCAACGACGATTCGCTGCCCGGATTGCACGATCGTCTCACCGCCGACTATCCCGGCTACGACGACTACATCGCCGAATTTCGCGTCGCGGACGCGAAAGGGAACGTGTTGTATCCGACCGCAGAGACGCGCAAGTTTCTCGAAAACCTCATCCACAGATGACGTTTTTATCTGCGCACATCTGCGTCAATCTGCGGATAAACCTCATCTGGCCGCGGGCGCGCGTCGAGTGCGTGGATGGCGTGGATCAGCCGCGACCCGGCGGACGCGCCTTTTGACACGATCGCGCTGAAGCCGCTTCGCAGCTGCTCGCGATCGGACGCCGTCAGCTCCTTCGCCGTGAAGGCGAGGATGGGGATGCGCGAGGTCACGTCGCTCTGCTTGAGCAGCGTGGCCACTTCGAAGCCGCTCATGCCGGGCATGGCCAGGTCGAGGATGATCACATCCGGCTCACTGGCCTCGGCGCGCTCTAGCCCTTCGGCGCCGGAGAACGCTTTCTCAATCTGGTAGCCCTGCTTCGTCAGCTCCGCTTCGAGCATGTCGTGGATGCTGACATCGTCGTCGATCAGGAGAAGGCGCGGGCGTTTCGGAGCCGAGGTGCGGACCGTGATCTCGCGCAGACGGCGCATCAGCCGCGTCCAGTCGACCGGCTTCACGAAGTAGTCGTCGGCGCCGAAGGCGAGGCCGAGCTCGCGGTTGTCGATCATCGACACGATGATCACCGGCAAGCTGGCCGTGATCGCGTCGGCTTTCAGCGCGCGCAACACGTCCCATCCCTGCGCGCCGGGCAGCACGACGTCGAGCGTGATGGCCACCGGCTTGATCGTCCGCGCCAGCCGGAGTGCTTCATCCGCGTTGCGGGCGCGGATCGGAACATACGCCGCTGCCTGCAAGTAGGTGGCGAGCGTCGAATACGCGAGGTCTTCATCCTCGACGACGAGCACGCGTTCGCCCGGCGGAATCACGGTGCCATCGATATTGATGATGGGGCTTGGAATCGTCGTCCCCGCGAAGTGGATCGGCAGCGTGAAGCTGAACGTGCTCCCTTTGCCGACCTCGCTCGTCACCGTCAGCGTCCCGCCCTGCAGCTCAACGAACTTGCGGACGAGTGAAAGCCCGAGTCCCGTTCCGCCGTATTGGCGGTTCAGGGTGCCGTCGACTTGGCGGAACTCTTCAAAGATCACCGCCAGATTCTCTTTGGCGATTCCGATGCCGCGATCGATGACGTCGACGCGCAGCGACTCCGGCCGCTCGTCGATCGAATGGATCCGCCGCGCATGAATCGTCACCGTCGATTCAGACGGCGAAAACTTCACCGCGTTCGACAGCAGGTTGTAGAGGATCTGCTTGAACTTGGCCTGATCGGTTTCGATGGCCGTCACGCCCGGCTCGATCTCGACCGAGAACGTGATCGACTTCCGCGTCGACATTCCGCGCATCACCTGGCACACGCTCTCGATCGCGCTGCGCACCGGAAACGTCTCCGGCAGCAGCTCCATCTTTCCCGCTTCGACTTTCGAGAGGTCGAGGATGTCGTTGATGATTTCGAGCAGGTGCTTGCCGGAACTGAGGATGGAGCGGATGAACGTGACCGACTTCGCGTCGATCTGCGCTTCGAGCCGCTCGATGAGGATTTCCGAGAATCCGATGATGGCGTTCATCGGCGTCCGCAACTCGTGACTCATGTTCGCCAGGAAGCGGCTCTTGGCCTGATTGGCTTCCTCGGCCTCCCGATTCTTGACCTGCAGTTCGCGAAGGATGCGCGCTTTGGAAATGGCGGAGATGGCGTGCTCGCGGACGCGCGAGAGTTTGCGCAGGTCGTGGCGGCCGAAGGCGTCGGGATCGGTGAAGTTGTCGAAGATCAGGAAGCCTTCGATGCGGCCGCCGAGCGAAACCTCCATCGCCAGCATCGACTTCGGAACGCGGAAATGCTTGGTCTGCTCGCTGCCGGCGAGCTCGTGGAACACGTCTCCCTTGATGAGATAGACGCCCTCCTCGAGCAGTTCGGCGCGTTCCGAATAGCGCCGCACCGCTTCGTCGGGAGTGAGGCGGACGTCGATGAACGATTCTGATTCGTAGCCGAGCTCCGCGACGACGGCCGTGGAGTGCCGTTCGTGGTCGAACTGCAGAAACGCCGCGGCTCCGGCTTGCGGGAAAAGCTTCATGCCCTGTTCGAGCAGACTGCGAAACACGTTTTCAAGCACCAGCTCGCGGTTGATGATCTCGACCATCTTGTCGAGCGCTTCCAGTTCGTGCGTGCGCGCCGAGACGATCTCTTCGAGCTCTCGATTGCGGCGGCGCAAACGCCGGACGCGCAGCCGGTTGGCGAGACTGGCGATGGCCACGATCAACGCGACGTACGCGATCAGCGCCCACCAGCGCAGCCACCACGCCGGCAGCACCGAGAATTCATAGAGCTGCGGCAGCGACCAGACGCCGTCGCTGTTGCGCGCCATCACCGCGAAGCGGTACGACTTCGGGAAGAGGTACGCGGGCAGATTCGTGTAGCGGATCTTCGCGTCCGGCTTCGCGGACGACCAGTTGCTGTCGTAGCCGAAGAGTTTCGTGCGATACACGACGCGCGACTCGTCGCTGAACGTCAGCGCGGTGTAGGCGATCGAGATCTCGTTGTTGCCGCGGCGGTCTTCATGAAATGCGACGTCGCGAAAGCGCACCACGGGCGGCTCCGCATTCGGCTCGCGCAGAGACGGATTGAAAATCGACAAACCGCGCGGCGTGGCGAAGTAGACGCGTCCGTCGTCCCCGATCGCCAGCGGATCGTAGGCCCACGCTTCGTCGTCGATGAGGCCGTCCGCCTTCGAAACACGGGTGCGGATGTGGAAGTCGCGCAGATCGACTTCTGCGAGCCCTGCGTTCTGACTGACCCAGACCGACTCCCCGCCAGGCGACGGCATCATTCCCGCCACCATGCTCCCGCCGAGGGCGGAATCGGGAAGCGGCGTCACGCTGCGAAGCGGATTCGTTTCGAGGATGGCCAGCCCATTCGCGGTGCCGCTCCAGAGATGGCCGCCCGCCCACAGCAGCGTGCGAACGGAATCGGTCCGCGCGCCGGTGGCGTGCGACCACGCCGGCGCGAAGAATTTCTCAGCCTCGCCGGGCTGCAACTTCGTTGGATCGAACGGAGTGATGCTGCGAAGCAAACCGCTGTCTGGCGTGCCGGCCCAAACGTAGCCGCGATCGTCGACTGCGACGGCGCTCGCGCCAGCCGGCGGCAGTCCCGCGTTCGTGCCGAACAGATACCACTGTCCGCCGGCCAGACAATTGATGCCGTGAATGCCGGCCAGCCAGATCGTCTCCGCGCCGCGCATCGTGAACGGCTGCACGAGGTAAGTCGTGTCGACCGGATACGAAGTGTTCACGCCGGTGATGCCGCCGAGCGTGATGTTCGTGCGCGTCGATGCAGCCATCATCGGCGGCGCGTCGTTCGCCGTCGAAAGGCAATTCACTCCGCCGACGGTTCCGATCCAGATGCGGCCCTCGGCGTCGCGCGCCAGCGAATAGACGGAGTTGCTCAGCAGCCCTTCGCTAACGCGCAATACGGTTCGCGTTCGATCGGGCGCGAACGCTGCAATACCGCCGCCGGTGCCGACGAACATCAGGTTCGACCACGCTGCATGTCCGTTCGTTTCCCGCGGCAACACCGAAAACGCGCTCGGATCGGGCAGCGCCGGCTGCTCGCCCGCATGCGAGCGTCCGGTCAGCGACTCGAACGCGCGATAGTCCTTGCGCAAGCGCGAGACGCCGCCGTTCTGCGCGAACCAGAGGTTGCCTTCGCGGTCCTCGAACAGCGCCCAGAGCGTGTCGCCGAGAAGATCGCTCGTGCGGTTGACGACGAGGCGCTCGGCGAAATTGTTTTCGTTGAGCCGCAGCGCGCCCGAGCCGAGGCTGGCCACCCACAGTTCATCGCGTGAGGTCTCGATGATCGACACGATCCGCTCGCTGAGATCGTGATTGATGATCTCGTAGCGGTCGCCTTGTCCGCGCCAGATCATGCCGTTCGTGCATCCGCCCCACAGCGAGCCATTGCGCTCCTGCATCAGCGCGCTGTCGATGCACGACGGCGGTCCGAGGAGCGGTCCGCGAAACTTTCCGTTGCGATCGAATTGCAGAATCGTTCCGGAGTTCAGCGCCACGAGCACCGAGCCGTCGCGCAGCATCAGCATGCTGGAGATGCCCGCGGTCATCGGCAGCGTGTCGATCGTGCCGCGTTCGAGCACGTCGCCGTGAAAACGATAGCGGACCAGCACATCCTGCACGCCCGCCCAGACCCAACCGT
>DASYJY010000175.1:0-48741 GCA_035995985.1 Thermoanaerobaculia bacterium
GTGGCCGCGGCGAATTTTCTCGCCGTCCGCGGCGGCGAAGTCCTGCTCACCGATGCGAATGAGCATCCCGACCTGCCGTATCCGCCGCACGACAAGGTTGCGCGCGCGTTCGGAAAACAGGATGCGGCGCTGCTTGAAGACGTCGGTTCGATCGTCCTCAGTCCCGGCGTGCCGCGCACGATTCCGCTGCTGCAAGCCGCCAGCCTTCTGCCGATTCCGGTGATGGCCGAGGTCGAACTGGCGTATCGCCACATTCCGCAGGGCAGCACGGTCATCGCCGTGACTGGATCGAATGGCAAGTCCACCACCACCGCGCTCATCGGCGAAATCCTGAAGATCGACGGCCGCCAGCCGATCGTGGCCGGCAACATCGGCGAACCGCTGATCGCTGCGCTCGATCTCGAACGGCCGCGCACGTACGTCCTCGAGCTCTCGTCGTTTCAACTCGAGTCGGTCGACACCTTCCGTGCCGACGTCGCGCTGCTGCTGAACATCACGCCCGATCACATGGATCGCTACGACACCTTCGACGCCTACTCGGCGGCGAAGTACCGCATCTTCCGCAATCAGCAGCCGCACGACGTGGCGATCGTCAACGCCTCCGATCGCCGCGGAACGCCGCGCGATGCGAAGGCGCGCGTATGGAGATTTTCGAGTGCGAAGGCGATCGACGAAGGCGCCTATCTCGATGGCGACGATCTCGTTCTCTGCCTCGCCGGCAACGAGCGTCGCATTCCGCGCGCGTCGCTGAAGCTCGAAGGAACGGCGAACGTCGAGAACGCGCTGGCCGCATGGCTGGCCGCGCGCGCAGTCGGCGTCGACGACGTCAGTGTGCAGATCGCGTTCGGATCGTTCGCCGGCCTTCCGCATCGCATGGTGCTCGTGCGCGAGCTGGATGGCGTCCGCTGGATCAACGACTCGAAGGGAACAAACGTCGACGCGACGCTCAAGTCGCTCGAATCGTTCCCGGCATCGAGCGTATGGCTGATCCTCGGCGGCAAAGACAAAGCCGGCGAGTTCGAACGAATGCGCGATCTCGTCCGCGAAAAAACGCGCGGTGTGATCACCATCGGCGCGGCTGCGTCACGTATAGCGGAAGCGCTCGCGGATTCGACCGAAATCATCGACGCCTGCGACATGCAACACGCCGTCGCGTACGCGCGCGAGCACGCGAAGGCGGGCGAGGTTGTCCTGTTGAGTCCCGCCTGCGCCAGCTTCGATCAATACCGAAACTTCGAACATCGCGGCGAACACTTTGAGGAGTTGGTGAGGGCGCAGCAATGAGCCGCAAACTCACCTACGACACCTACCTCTTCGGCGCGGCGATGCTCATCGTCGTCGTCGGTATGGTCATGATCTATTCGGCCTCGGCCATCATCACCATGCAGAAGGTCGGGTCGGACAACCCGTACTACTTCATCACGCGGCAGCTCGTGTGGCTCATCGCCGGCGGCGCCGTCATGGTCACGCTGATGCACCTCGACGTCGCGCGGTTGCGCGACCGCCGCATCATTTACGCCGGCGTCGCCGCCGTGCTCGTCGCGCTCGTCATCGCGCTGTTTCAGTCGCCGATCAACGGCACGCATCGGTGGATCGTTCTCTCGCACTTTCAACTGCAGCCGAGCGAATTCGCCAAGCCAGCGGTCATCCTCTTCCTCGCTTCCTACCTCGCGCGCAAAGAAGAGAGGATCAACGAATTGACCTCGACGCTCTTGCCGCTCGCGTTCATTGTGGCGATTTTCGCGGGACTGATCCTGCTCGAGCCTGACTTCGGCACTGCCACGACGGTCGTCCTCGTCGCTGCCGGGATGATCTTCGCCGCCGGCGTTTCGTGGATGCGCGTGGTCACGTTCGCGCTGATGATCATCCCCGCCGGAATCCTGCTCGTCTTCAGCGCCGCATACCGGCGCGACCGGCTGTTCACGTTCATGAACCCCGAGGCCGATCCGCTGGGCAAGGGGTTCCAGGCGATGCAGTCGCTCATCGCGCTCGGCACCGGCGGTCTCCGCGGCCTCGGCATCGGCAACGGACGCCAGAAACTCTTCTTCCTTCCCGAGCCGCACACCGATTTCATCTTCTCGATCATCGGCGAGGAGCTCGGCTTCATCGGAGCCTTTGCGTTGATCGGCCTCATCGCGTTTCTGGTGTGGCGCGGCTTCCGAATCACGCGCTTCAGCCAGAATCGTTTCGACTTTTACGCCGCGCTTGGGTTCACGCTGCTCATCGGAATTCAGTCGCTGATCAACGTCAGCGTCGCGCTGTGTCTTTTACCGACGAAAGGGTTGCCGCTGCCGCTGGTCAGCTACGGCGGCTCGTCGCTCATCACCAGTCTCATCGCGGTCGGGGTCTTGTTGAATTTATCGCAGCAATCAGGTTGAGGAATCGGCGTTATGGGCGTGCTGGGAGTGGGGGAGACGTTGATGATCGCCGGGGGCGGGACGGGGGGACACATCTACCCGGCCATCGCCATTGCGCAGGAGTGGATGGCGCGCGACGCCACACGCCGCGTCATCTTCGTCGGCACGGAACGCGGTCTCGAAAAGACGATCGTTCCGAAGGCCGGCTTCCCGCTCGAGTTCATCTCCGTCGGCGGCCTGAAAGGCAAAGGCCTCGGCGACACGATCGGAGGACTCTTCCGATTGCCTGCCGGTTTCGTGCAGGCCTTCACGCTGGTCGGACGGCATCGGCCGAACGTGGTCCTCGGCGTCGGCGGCTACTCCTCCGGGCCGGTGCTGCTCGCGGCGAAACTGCGCGGCGTTCCGACGCTGATTCATGACTCCAATGCGTTTCCCGGTCTGACGAATCGAATCCTGGCGCGCTTCGTCACCGCCGCCGCCATCGCATTCGATGCAGCCGCCCCTCGGCTGAAACGTTCCGACGCCGTGCTTACGGGCAATCCGATCCGCAAGGAGTTCTTCGACGCGGCCGGCAGCCGGCCGGCGGGCGACACGCGCAAACGTCTGTTGATCTTCGGCGGCTCGCAAGGATCGCGAACGATCAACGATGCGATGACCGCCGCGCTTCTCTTCATGGCGCCGCTGCGCGATCGCCTGCTCATCGTCCACCAGACCGGGCCGAAGGAGCTGGAGCGCGTGCAGCAGGCGTATCGAGACTCTGCATTCGCCGACGCGCGCGTCGTTCCGTATCTCGATCCGATCGTCGATGAAATCGCGGCGGCCGACCTCGTCGTCTGCCGCTCCGGGGCGATGACGGTCGGGGAGCTTGCCGCGGTCGGACGCGCGGCGATCCTCATTCCGTTCGCCGCGGCGACCGACAACCATCAGGAGTTGAATGCCCGCGTCGTGGAGCAGGCCGGCGGCGCCGTCGTCATCACCGAAAAGGAACTGACGCCGGAGCGCCTGGCCTTCGCCATCACCGGAATCGTCGACGATCCCGGCCGGACTGCGTCGATGGGCATGGCCGCAAAGACGCTGGCGGAGCCGGCCGCCACAAAAAAGATCGTTGATTTACTCGAAAAAATTGAACGAAGCGAATAAAATCCTTTATTACTAGCCACCTATCAGAATGAATTTAGACAAGATTAAGAACATTCATTTCGTCGGCATCGGCGGAATCGGAATGAGTGGGATTGCAGAGATCCTGAAGGGGCGCGGAAAAACTGTCTCCGGATGTGATCTCAAACGCTCCGAAGTCATGTCGCTTCTGTCCAGCCGCGGAGTCGACGTTCACATCGGACACGATGCCGCGCATCTCGCCGGCGTCGACGCCGTCGTTGTCACCGCCGCCGTCAAAGGCGCGAACGCCGAAGTGGATGCGGGACGGGAGCAAGGCATCGAGATCATCCGGCGCAAGGATCTACTGGCGGCCATCGTCAATGAGAAGCGCGGCGTCGGCGTCTCCGGCACGCACGGCAAAACCACGACTTCCGCCATGATCGCGACCGTCCTCGAAGATGCCGGTCTCGATCCGACCATCATCATCGGCGGCATCCTGCAGAACATCGCCTCGAACGCGAAGGACGGCAAGGGCGACATCGTCGTCGTCGAAGCGGACGAGTACGATCGCACCTTCCACGAGCTGCGGCCGGAGATCGCCGTGATCACGAACATCGAGGCCGACCACCTCGAGTACTACGGCAGCTTCGAGAACATCGTCGAAGCGTTTCGCATCTTCACCGAGAACGTGCGGCCGGGCGGCGCGATCATCGGCTGCGTCGACGATCCCGCGGTCGCGGCGCTGCTCGACCGGCGCGGGCGCGGCAAGGATCCGAAGATCATTCGCTACGGACTCGGCGCCGGCGCCGATGTCACTGTGCGCGATCTGAAGTTCCATGACCGAGGATCGTCGTTCGACGTCGACGGCATCGGATTTTTCAAGCTCTTCGTGCCGGGCGAGCACAACGTGCGCAACGCGCTTGCCGCGATCGCGGTCGCGCGCGAGCTCGGTGTCAACACGGACGCGATCCGCGCCGGCATCGCCAAGTTCCTTGGCGTCGATCGGCGCTTCCAGATTCTCGGCGACTACAACGGCGCGCTCGTCGTCGACGACTACGCGCACCATCCGACCGAGATCAAAGCCACGCTCGATGCCGCACGCGGCGGATATCCCGAGCGCCGCATCGTCGCGCTGTTCCAACCGCATCTTTATTCGCGCACCCGCGATTTCGCGCCGGAGTTCGCGGAGTCGTTGCGCGGCGCCGACGTCGCACTCGTCGCGCCCGTCTACGCCGCACGCGAGAAACCGATCGAAGGAATCTCGTCTCGGATGATCGCGGAGCGTTCCGAGCGGATCGAGTTCCTCGACCGCAGCCACATCGAGATCATCAACGAGCTGCGCCGCCGCCTTCAGCCGAACGATGTCTTCATCGCCATGGGCGCCGGCGACGTTCACGAAATCGCCGAGGCGCTCGTGCGCGGCGCCGACGAGGGGAGGGGCTGATGTCGGCAGGTTACGACAGCACCTCGCCTCGCTTCTTCCGTCCGTCCGACGTTGCGCGCCTCCGCCGCAATCAGCGGCGCATTCAGCTTCAGCGATTCGCGTCGATTTCCGGCAAAGTCTTCGTCGCCGGCGGCATCATCGCCGGTTTGCTGCTGGCGTATCGCCACACGCAGGGCGACGCGCGCTTCGCCGTGAAAGCGATCGAGATCGCCGGCGCGACGCACACGCCGCGCGCGGCGATCGACGCGGTCACGAATCAGTACATCGGTACGAACTTGTTCCGAATCGATATCGCGAGGCTGCAGGCCGATTTGCGCCGCCTCGGCTGGGTGAAACGCATCGAAGCGGAGAAGAAACTGCCCGACACTCTGCGCATCCGTATCGTCGAGCGCGAAGCCGTGGCGCTGGCGGCCGTGAGTGATCGCATGACCTACGTCGATGAAGACGGCGTCGCGTTCGCGGAGCTTTCGCCGTCGGTCGGCGACTCCGATTTGCCGCTGATCACGAACGCCTCGGGCGCGGAGCTCGCGCGTTGCGTCGCGCTCGTGCGCGCCCTGCGCACGAGCGATCCGCAGATTTACTCGCGCATCTCCGAGGTGAAGCCGGTCGCGCCAAACGGCTTCGCGCTTTTCGATCGCGAGCTTGGCGCGTTCGTGTACGCCGAAGAGGGAAACCTCTCCGCGAAGTGGCGAGACCTTTACGCCGTCGCCCGCGCGGAGCACCTCGGCATTCACGACATCGAATATGCCGACCTCCGTTTCGCCGGCCGCATCGTCGTCAAACCGGTTCACGTGGCCGCTCTCGCGCCCGTGGCACCGCAGCAACCGATTGCAACGCAGATCACGAATTAGTCAGGAGACAGCGAATGCCGAAGACCGAAGAGAAATACATCGTCGCGCTCGACATCGGAACGTCAAAAGTGTGCGTGCTGGTGGGGGAAGTGACCGACCGCGGACAGCTCGAAATCATCGGCAAAGGCACGTCGCCGATGAAAGGGACTCGGCGCGGCAACATCATCAACCTCGATCAGGCCATCGACGCGGTGAAGAAAGCGGTCGACGAAGCCGAGGTGATGGCGGGGCTGCAGATCGAATCGGTGTACGTCGGCGTGGCCGGCGATCACATTCGTTCCGTCAATTCGCGCGGCGTCGTCTCCGTCACCGGCAAACACCGCGAGATCTCGCGTGAAGATATCGACCGCGTGATCGAGGCGTCGAAGTCAATCAACGTTCCGACGGAGCTGGAGCTGCTGCATGTCATTCCGCGCGAGTTCGTGGTCGACGGCCAGGACGGCATTCACGATCCGCTCGGCATGACCGCCGGACGCTTGGAAGCGAACGTCCACATCGTCACTGGCGCGCGAACGCACAACCAGAACGTTCTGACCGCGGTGAACAAAGCGGGCATCGCCGTGCAGGAGTTGGTGCTCGAGCAGCTCGCGGCCGCCGAGGCCGTGTTGACGCAGGACGAGCGCGAGATGGGCGTGCTGCTGATGGACATCGGCGCCGGCACGACCGACTACGCTGTCTTCCTCGAAGGCAATGTCGTCCACACGAACGTCTTGCCGGTCGGCGCCGGACATTTCACGAGCGATATCTCGGTCGTGCTGCGGACGCCGATGGAAGACGCGGAGCGGATCAAGAAGCGTTACGGCTGCGCGCTTGGCTCGCTGGTGACTGAGGACGATCCGATCGAAGTGCCGACGGTCGGCGGACGCGCGCCGAAGATTCTTTCGAAGCACGAGCTGACGAACATCCTCGAGCCGCGCGCGGCAGAGATCGCGAAGCTCGTTTACCGCGACATTGAGAAGGTCGGACTGGACAAGGAAATCCGCAGCGGTGTCGTCGTCATCGGCGGCGGCGCGGAGATGGACGGGATGGTCGAGATGGTCGAGCAGGTCTTCGATCAGCAGGCGCGCAAGGGTGTGCCGCGCGGACTGAGCGGACTCTCCGACACGATTGCCGGACCGGAGTGGGCGGCGGCGGCGGGACTGCTTTTGTGGGGCTTCCGCGACCGCACGAAAGTGCGCAAGCGTCCGCGCCGGGGCTTCGCGCGCATCGCCGATTCGTTCAAGTCGCTTTTCACGCAGACGTAGAAATCACAAATTTTGTTTGAATGCGTCATAAAAAATGGTTACTCTTCCTGGAGACGGTAAATGATCACATTTGACGAAAAACCTGGTGACGGCAGGCTGGCCGTGATGCTCGATGAGGAGCAGCTCGGCGCACGAATCAAAGTCATCGGCGTGGGTGGTGGTGGCGGGAATGCGGTCAACCGGATGATCCAGGCCGGGATCAAGGGCATCGAGTTCATGGTCGCGAACACCGATGTCCAGGCGATGCGCACTTCGCTCGCGCCCGTGAAACTGCAGATCGGCGGCAAACTCACCAAAGGCCTCGGCGCGGGCGCGAACCCGGAGATCGGCAAACAGGCGGCGCTCGAAGACACCGATCGCATCCTCGAAGCGCTCTCCGGCGCGGACATGATCTTCATCACCACGGGCATGGGCGGCGGCACCGGCACTGGAGCGGCGCCGATCATCGCCTCGCTGGCCGCGGAGCTCGGCGCGCTGACGGTGGCCGTGGTCACGAAGCCGTTCGGATTCGAAGGAAAGCGCCGCCGCATTCAGGCGGAGCAGGGTATTCGTGCGCTGCGCGAGACGGTGGACACGCTCATCACGATTCCGAACGAACGGCTGCTGAATTTCGTCGAGCGCGCAAC
This sequence comes from Thermoanaerobaculia bacterium, assembly GCA_035995985.1. Taxonomy (GTDB): domain Bacteria; phylum Acidobacteriota; class Thermoanaerobaculia; order Gp7-AA8; family Gp7-AA8; genus JADGNZ01. Next base: position 7,621 of record DASYJY010000175.1, read on the forward strand.
GTCACTCAACGAGGCGTTCACGATCGCCGACGACATCCTGCGCCAGGCAGTGCAGGGCATCTCCGATCTCATCACTGTCCCCGGCGAGATCAACCTCGACTTCGCCGACGTGAAGACGATCATGCACGGCATGGGCATGGCGCTCATGGGAACCGGGGTCAGCTCGGGCGAGCATCGCGCCGTCGAGGCGGCGCAGCGCGCCATCTCGTCGCCGCTGCTCGAAGAAGCATCGATCGAAGGCGCGAAGGGCGTCCTGATCAACATCACCGGCGGGCCGGACATGACGCTGTTCGAAGTCCACGAGGCCGCGTCGATCATTCAGGAGGCGGCGGACGAGGAAGCAAACATCATCTTCGGCACGGTCATCGATCCGCGGATGGGGGACGAGGTCAAGGTTACGGTCATCGCCACAGGATTCGATTCCGCGACGAAGGGATTCCTGAACACGCGCGGCGAGCAGCTTTCGTCGGGCCACGGGTCGGGCCATGCGCGCGCCGCATCGAGCTCCGTGTCCGTTCCGTTCCGCCCGTTCGCGCCGAAGGAGATTGCCGCGCAGCACGAGGTCGCGCCGGAAACTCCGGCGCCGCCGCAGGTGGGATCGGAAGGAGAGATTTACGATCCGCCCTTTTTTCGCAAAGGATTCAGCCGGCCCGACGGCTCCGGCGGCTTCGGGCCGATGGCGTCGAGCGATTTCGGCAATGACCTCGATATTCCGACGGTGATCCGCAATTTGAGCGACTAGCGTTTCCAACGCGGCGCGCCCCTCCTGCGCGCCGTACGCGATCCAGGGGAGAGGGACCCGGGATCAACTGCTCTGACGGGGCGCGGTTCTTCCACCGCGTCCCGTTTTTTTGCGCAAACAAAACGGCCGCCGGTTGCCCGGCGGCCGTTCACTCGTTGCAGGTGTAGTGCTTCAGGGTTTCGGCTTCTGCGCGAGCTCGCCTTCGAGCTTGGAGAGGCGATCGGTGAGTGCCTTGTTCTCGGCGGTGAGCTTCTGAACGGCCATCCAGAGAGCCATCTGAACGTCCTGACCGTCGATATGTTTATCGTCGCCGCGTCCTAAGACTGTGTGGAAGTCTTCGGCGATGAGTCCGAGGCGATTCTTCGCGCCGTTGTTCCGGAAATCGTACGTTACGACCGGCACGGCTTCGATCTTCTGGAGGATGTCAGGCACGTCGGTCGGCTGGATGTTCTCTTTGAACGTGCGGGAGGAGGCGACGGTGAACTGCGCGGAACCGGCGTTGATGCTGGAGGTGGTAGCCCCGTTGGCGATCACGAGCTGCGATCCCGGAGTAGTGGTGCCAATCCCGACGTTGCCATTGTTCTGGACCTTCACTAGATTGACGGAATTCGCCTGATTATTGACGAGCAAGCCGCTTGTTCCCGTGTTGATTAACAACTGGTCGCTCGCGCGCGCGATCGAAGGTCCGGAGAACGTGGTCGCATCGGAACTGAACCCGAGAGCCCCAGCCGAGACATCCAGTTTGAACGACGGACTTGCTGTGCCGATGCCGACGTTGCCGCTGGCGGCGATGTCGATCGAACTGGTCGGCGCGCCGGGACGAATGCGGAAAGGAAGGCGCGAGCCGCCGGTGAGGTCGCGGACGAAGAAGTTCGCCTCGTTGCCGGCCACGTCCCAGGTCTGCGCCGTAAAGCCGCCGCTGTTGTTCTGTTCGAGACGCATCGCCGGGGTGTTGCTGGTGGCGACGTGAATGTCGAGGACGGGGGTGGCAGTGCGCAGGCCGAGGCGGCCGGTGCTGTCAACGAAGACGGAGTTCGTCGGCGCCGAGCCTGTGACCGTGAAAGGCACCGTGGCCGCGGTGATGTCTTCGATGGAGAACTTGTTCGCGCCGCCGCTGGCCGAGTCGTTCGCGGTCAGCTGCCAGTCGTGGTTGGGGAAGCCGGTTGACGAAGAGGTGTCGTCGAACTTAATGCGCGTGTTGTTTTCCTTGAGACGAATCGTATCGAAGCCGAACGACTCGTTGTTGACGCAGTCGAGGCCGATGCAGGCGCTGCCCTGGATGATGGCGTCATCGGCGGTGACGACGTCGAGGGCCTTCACCGGGGCGTTGTGGACGGCCTGCGAGCTCGCCGTGCCGCTGCCGCCCTTCGACAGAGCGGATACCGGGCCCGCCGGAGTGGATGGCTCGGTGACGTCGGACGATACGAGCGAACCGTTCAGGATGCTGAAGGCGCCGGACTGCGACGGGACTTCTTTCATTCCTGCTGCCGTGCGGATGCGGTCGAGCGCGGCGGCGTCGCCCTTGTCACGTGCAGCAGCGAGCTGCGCGCGGACGCTGTCGGAAACGCGCGGGGCGAGACGCACTTCATACGTGTACGAACCGTCCGGCAGCGTGGCGCCGATGTCGCGGAGCCGCAGCGAAATGCTGCGCGCCGACGGAAACTCGTGTGAGTACTGGAAGTTGTTGGGACCGCTGATCGTGAGCGTGGCGCTCTCGTTATCCGCGCCGATCTGGAACGAAAGGCCAGCGGCATTTGCCGTCATGCGGCCGACGGGCTCGGGGCTTTGGGTGGCTGCGAACACTGTCATGGGAACGATGATCAACAGCATCGTGATGGAGAGAGAGAGTAAAACCCGGGACCGGACGTGGGCACTCATAGATTCGCCTCCTGTTTGAGCTGCGGACGTCTCCACCGGGATGGTCGTCGTCGTCCGCAGCACGTTACCGAGATTGGATCGGAACAAAATAGTCTTTCCGCGCCCGATCGGCAACATCCTGAAGGACAGATTCCGGAATCACCTCAGCGGCTCAGCGGGAAATCCGTTCTGACGGGCGTGCTGCTCTACCGCCAGTAGCTTTTGCCGGTTACTCCCACTCGATCGTGCTGGGCGGCTTGGAGGAGATGTCGTAGACCACGCGGTTGATGCCGCGGACCTCGTTGACGATGCGGCGGCTGATGCGGTCCAGCAGGTCGTGCGGCATTCGGTACCAGTCGGCGGTCATGAAATCGGTCGTCGAGACGGCGCGGACGGCGACCACGTTTTCGTACGTCCGCTCGTCGCCCATCACGCCGACGCTGCGCACCGGCAGGAGCACGGCGAACGCCTGCGCGATCTCACGATAAAGGCCGGCGCGGCGGATTTCGTCGATCACGATTTCGTCCGCGTTCTGGAGGATGGCCACGCGCTCGGCGGTCACTTCGCCGAGGATGCGCACGGCCAGGCCGGGGCCGGGGAAAGGGTGGCGCCAGACGAATTCTTCTTCCAGTCCGAGCTCGATGCCGAGCTGGCGGACTTCGTCCTTGAACAGTTCGCGCACAGGCTCGATGAGCTTGAGGCCCATCTTCTCCGGCAGGCCTCCGACATTGTGATGCGTCTTGATGACGGCAGACGGACCTTTGATCGAAACCGATTCGATGACGTCTGGATAGAGCGTCCCCTGCACGAGAAATTCGGCGCCGTCGATCCGCTTCGCTTCCTCTTCGAAGATGGCGATGAATTCGTTGCCGATCATCTTCCGCTTGGTCTCGGGGTCCTCGATGCCGGCCAGTTTGTCGTAGAAGCGCTGGCGTCCGTCGATGGCGATGATGTGCATGCCAAGGCCTTCGGAGAGGCGCGACATGACCTGAGTCGCTTCGTTCTTCCGCAGCACACCGTTATCGACAAAGATCGCCGTGAGTTGATCGCCGATGGCCTCGGCGACGAGCAGCGCGGCGACCGAGGAGTCGACGCCGCCGCTGACCGCAGCGATGACGTTGCGGTCACCGACGGTGCCGCGGATTTCCTCGACTTTCCGTTTCCGGAAGTCGCCGAGGTCCCACGACGGCGTGCAGTGCGCGATGTCGAACAGAAAGTTCCGCAGGATCGCTGTCCCCGCCTCGCTGTGCGTCACCTCGGGATGGAACTGGATTCCGTAGCACTGCCGGTCGCCGTTCTCGAACGCGGCGATCGGAGCATTGGTGGATGAAGCCGTAGTGCGGAAGCCGGAAGGCGCACGCAGGATTTTGTCGCCGTGACTTGCCCAGACACGCTGATGCGCGGGCGTGCCGGCGAAGAGCGGCGAGTCGGTCGCGGTGACGTCGATTTCGGCGCGGCCGTACTCGCGTTCGGAGGAGGCTTCGACCTTGCCGTCGAGCAGATACGCTGTGAGCTGCATGCCGTAGCAGATGCCGAGGATTGGAACGCCGAGGTCGAAGATGTCCTTCGAACAGATCGGCGCGGACTCGGCGTAGACCGACTGCGGGCCGCCGGAAAAGATGATCGCCTTCGCCGCCATCGCGCGGATTTTTTCGACCGAGGTATCGAACGGAAGGACGACCGAATAGACGCGTTGTTCGCGGATGCGGCGGGCGATGAGCTGCGTGTACTGAGAACCGAAATCGAGGACGAGAACGGTCTCGGACACTACAGAAGGTTCCGCAGTTCTTTGCCGGGTTTGAAGCGGATCGTGTTGCCGGGCGGGATCCTCACTTCGACGCCTGTTTTCGGGTTGCGTCCGATCCCTTTCTTCCGCTGCTTGACCTGGAAGACGCCGAAGCCGCGAAGCTCGATGCGCTGCCCGCGCGCGAGCGCGTTGCGCAATCCTTCGATCACGGTGTCGACCGCCTGGGCCGCTTTCACGCGCGAAATATCGGATGTTTCCGCGACCTTGTTGACGATGTCCGCTTTAATCATGGCGGCGGATTATAACCTCTTCCGAATGAGCGACTCGCAGCGACATCGCATCGACAACTGGCTCAAGCACGTCTGCCTCTTCAAGCACCGCACCGAGGCCACGGACGCCTGCCGCGGTGGCCGCGTGAAGGTGAACGGCCAGCGCGTGAAACCGGCGGCGCCCGTGCGCGAGGAGGACGTGGTCGAGTTCTACTCCGGCGAGACGTTCCGGCGCGTGGTGGTGAAAGGTGTCCCGCATACGCAGCAGGCGAAGGAGCTGGCGCGGACCATGTACGTGGACGAGACGCCGGTGCAGCCGAAGTTCGATACCGGCGGCACGGCGTATCGCGACCGCGGCACCGGCCGTCCGACGAAACGGGAGCGTCGCGAATCGGAACGCTTCAAGAACGTGCCGCGATGATGCGGGCGATTCCTTCGTTGAAGATCTCTGGCTCCGTCAACAGCGACACGACGATGTAGCCGCCGGCATCGAAATCGAAAAAGTATCCGGGATGGACGACTACTCCGTGCTCTTCAATGAGCCGCAGCGCGAGCGCTTCGTCCGACTCCATGCGCGGGACACGGATGATCGCCGACCAGCCGCCCTCCACCGGTAGCACCGCCGCAGCCGCGTCGCTTGCGATCGCGGTCTGCAACGCCGCGAGATTTGCGGACGTTCGCGAATGAATCGCTTCGCGAATGCGCGGCGCGATCGCGAGCAGCTCCGGCAGCGCGATCTGGATGGGTGTGGCGACGGAGAGGAAGTTATCGGCGATCAGCTCGAGTGCGTCGATCACGTCGCGTTTGCCCGGACCGCTGACGCGAATCCATCCCAGTTTGTAATGCGGCAGGCCGGCCGATTTCGAGAGTCCGCCGAGGGTGAAGGTGAGGACGTCGTCGCGGACGAACGACGGCGCGGCATCGCCGAATGCGAAGGGATGGAAGACTTCGTCGGAAATGATCGGCAGGCCGATACGTGCGATCGCATCCTGCTCGGCTTCTCTGATGTAGGAGCCGGTGGGATTGTTGGGATTGACGACCAGCACGGCGCGCGTGCGGTCAGTGATCGCGTCGCTGATTCGCGTTTCGACCACTTCCCATCGTTTATGAAACTCAAGCGGGAAGTAATGGAGACAGATGAGCTCCAGTGCGGCGAGATGTTCGAGCAGCGGATACGAAGGTTTCGCCGTCAGCACCGCATCGCCGGGATCGCAGAGGAGCTTGAAAAGAAACGAATACGCCTCGCTGGTCGATGCGGTGATGACGACGTCGCTCGCGTCGCACGCGAGCTCGCGCGCGACGGCGTCACGCGCGGAGGCGATCCCGAGCGGCTGCGGATCGTACGGCGCTCTTGCAGCGCGCGACATGGCCTCGGCCAATTCATCGAGCGGATAGTGAAGCGCGGCCTTGGTCGGGTTCGCATTCGTGAGATCGAGCAGCGTGCCGCGATACGCGTTCCGCGCGATCGTCAGCGCGTTGACGGCGGCGTTCCATTCGGCCCGTTTGGAGAACATCGTCAGAAGCCACTATCGCACCGGTTTCCGAATCCGCAATGTCGCGACGACGCGCGCGACGGATATACGAACATTTGAGTCAGGCCGCACCCTGACATCGACAGGCCGCACCCTGACACTGACAGGCCGCACCCTGACATCGACAGGGTTCACCTTGTCGAATTCGAGCCGCGCCCTGACGTCGACAGGGTTCACCTTGTCGAATTCAGGCTGAATCCCGACGTTGTCAAGCAGAATCCCGACATCGGCAAGCTAGACCTCGTCGATGTCGGCTTCAGTCGTCCCAGGGCCGCGTCGTTTCGCTTGCCGCCGGAGCGACACAGATGATCACGCCGTGAAGCCGGCCGCGGTTCAACTCGATCGTTTGCCCGGCCATCCGCACCAACTCCTCGCGGTCATGCGTCACGTACAGCATGGGCACCGACAGTTCGTTGTGCAGTTCTTCGAGGTAGCCGCGGATTCGCGATTGCAGCGGACGGTCGATGCCGGCAAGCGGCTCATCGAGCAGCAGCAGCCGAGGAGACGACATCAGCGCGCGGGCCAACGCGATCCGTTTCTGTTCGCCGCCGGAAAGGCTGGTGACGCGCCGCGGCAGAAGCGTGTTGATTTCCAGCAGGTCGAGGATGTCGGCCTGCAGCGGTCCGCGCGTGCCGTAGCGAATGTTCTGCTCGACGCTGAGGTGCGGGAAAAGCGCGTTGTCCTGCGGGACATAGCCAATCCGGCGGTGCCGCGGCGGAACGTGCAACCTTGCGGCAACGTCGTCGACAAGCTCGCCGTCGAACGCGAGTCTGCCTGCGGCGGGCCGACGCAGTCCGGCGATGAGGTCGAGCAGAGAGGTCTTGCCCGCTCCGGACGGACCGACGATTCCGACCAGCGGCGCCGTCAGTTCCACGGTGAGCACGAGCTCGAATTCAGCCAGCGGAAGCCGTACGCCGTCGAGCGAGATTTTCATGCGCGACGCCGCGGTCGGAGGAGTGTCTCGCTCGTCCACAGAGCGGCGAAGGCGATGACCGCGGACAACGCCACCATTCGATAGGCCGAGGTGTCGTGCCCGAGTTGCACGCGCTCGTAAATCGTGAGTGCGATCGTTCGCGTGCGGCCCGGGATGTCGCCGGCCACGAGAATCGTCGCGCCGAATTCACCGACCGCTCGCGCAAATGCCAGCACGATTCCGCCCGCCACGCCGCGGCGCGCCAGCGGCAGCGTGATCGTGAAGAAGACGCGCGTGGGCGATGCGCCGAGCGTTTCGGCGATTTGTTCGAGTCGCGGATTGACTTCCTCGAACGCCGTCCGCGCAGCCCGCAGCAGAAGCGGGATCGACATCACCATCATCGCCAGCACGACGGCCTTCCACGTGAAGACGATGTCGATCCCGATGCGATCGAGAAAACTGCCCAGCGCGCGGCGGCGCCCGAACGTCTGGAGCAGGAGCAGGCCAGTCGCGACCGGCGGCATAACGATGGGAAGTGTGACCAGCGTCTCGACGAGCGACTTGCCGGGCCAGTTTCGCCGCGCCAGCAGCCAACCGAGGAGGAGGCCGGGCGGCAGGATGAGGAGCGTGCTCGTCGCCGCCATCTGCAGCGTAAAGACCGCGATCCGCCACTCCTCCGCCGTCATTGAATGAGGAAACCGTACTTCCGGAAGATCTCCTGCGCCCGCGGCGACTGGAGGAAATCGATGAAGCGCTGGGCCGCAGGTTTCTGCTTCGAGTCGCCGACGATCGCCACCGGATACGAGATTTTCGGACCCTGCGCGCGCGGAACCTCGAAGGCGATGCGAACCGAGCGGGAGACCAGCGCGTCGGTGCGGTAGACGATCCCGCTCTGCACGTTGCCTGACTCGACTGCCGCCAGCGCGGCGCGGACGTTTTCAGTGGGGATGATTTTGTCCTTGATGCGGTCCCACACGTGAAGCGCGCGCAGGTACTCCTTCGCGTAGATGCCGGCGGGTACGCTTTGTGGCTCGGCGACGGCGATGTTTGAGATCGCGGGATCGGCGAGGTCGGCGGCGCTGTTGATTTTCAGACTGCTGTCGGCCGGTACGATGATCACGAGCGTGTTCGAGAGAATGCTGCGGCGGGACGTTTTAATGATGAATCCACGCTGCTGAAGCTGATCCATCTTCAGTTCATCCGCCGAAATGAACACATCCGACGGCGCTCCCTCGGCGATCTGCCTTGCCAGCGTGCTCGACGCGCCGAAGTCGAAGAGAAGCGTGTCGGTTTGATAAATGCGTGCGATGTCGTGCAGGGCATCGGTCAGGCTCGATGCAGCGGACACACGGAGGTTGGCCGCCATCGCCTGCGAGGCGGCGAACGTGAAACAGCAAAGGAGCAGGAAAAATCGTCGGGTCATCAGATCCTCAGAACACCGTCTGCAAGCGTGCGATCCATTTCTGCTGCGTTTTGGTCAGGCCAGGAACATCGCTGCGCAGCCAGTCGAGCTGCAGTTTGATGTCATTCTGCTTGAAGTACCAGTTCGCGCCGAGCGTCGTCGTGCTGGTTTCGTTGCGGCCGGCGTTTGTGTTCGGATCGAAGTGCTCGCGCCGCGCGGCCAGTTGCAACTTGTTCTCGATGACGAACGCCGCGAGCTGACCGGACCAGCCGTTCGATTTCAGGTGGCGGAGCGGTAGGCGGTCGGCCGGATCGAACGTGACCTGCAGATATTCGCCCCACGCTTCGACCGGTCCGAATTGCACCTGCGAGTCGTAGCCGATGCCGCGCCGCACTCCGGCAAAAATGTTGTCCTTTGCGGCGCTCGTTGGCGTCGAATCGATACTGAATTCCGGAGTCACGGTCACGTTGGCGTCACGAGAGCGGAAGCTGTCGATGCCGACCGTCCATCGCGACGGCTGATCGAAGTAGCGTCCGCTGACCGGCGCGACAGAGACGCGGCCCACTTCGAGGAAGCGATCGTTGTCGTTGAAGTTCTGGTTGATGCCGTTGCCATTGAAAACGCCGACCGCCCAGTTGAAGCGGTCGAACCAATACTCGCCGCCTGCCTGTGCGCCGAGTTGCCGCCCCGGCGTCAGACGATCGCTGACGAGCGACCGCTCGGCGAAGGTGAGCTGGGAATCGAGATACAGCTGCTCGAATCCGAACGGCGTCTTGAACTGGCCGACGCGAAGGTTGGCCGAATCGAAGCGGTTCCAATTGATGAAAGCGTCGGTGAGCTGAGCGCGGAAGGCGGAGGTGTTAGCGAGACTGCCGGCCAGCTCGAGCTCCGCGCGAAAGTTGAACTCCTCGAGAAAGCGTCCGGTCGCATTGATGCGGGCGCGCCGCAGGTAGAGCCGGTCGTTGCCGTCGGAGAAACGCGCGTCGCCTTGATCGCCGGCCTCCGACTGCACTTGCACCAGACCGCCGAACTGGAGAGCTTCCTCCTTTCCGGCGATCTTGATGCCGCTCTGGCGTGCCACGACTTCGACGCCGAGGTCTCGGCGGAGCTGCTCGTTCTCCTGACGGAGAGCGGTCACTTCCTGTTCGAGTTTGTTGAGGCGCGCTTCGATGGCGCTGTCGTCTGCCATCGCGCTTGCCGCGGTGAGGATGATGAGTGCCACTGCCATGACGCGCATGACAAAAGGAAAACATGGACCGATATATTTAGTCAAGTATATCGATCACCGAAGCATCTTCCGAAGCGACTTCCACGACTCGCGCGTGGCGGTGTTGCTCTCGCGCTCGATGCGCCGGTACAGCTTCAACACCGCGCGCCCGGCCGGCGTCAGTTCGGCGCGTCCACCCTCGGTTCCGCCGCGAGTCATGGCGATGAGTGGCTCGCGAAACGCTTCGTTCATGACGCGCACAAGCTTCCAGGCACGCATGTAGGACATGCCCATTTCCGCGGCGGCGTCGCGAAGAGTGCCGGCGCGCAGGATCGCTGCGAGCAGATCCGCTTTTCCCGGCCCGAGGACGATCGTCTCGTCAGCGACGACGCGGATGCGGGGAAGCAGCCTGGCAGGCATGCGGCGGATGATACGTCCGACGCGCGCGTCGCTACGAACGGCAGCTCGTCTGCGCCTCGGTCATCGCTTTTTCGAGATCGGTGCGCGCGGCCGCGTGCCTCTGCGGGACGGCGTCGATCGCGGCGCGGAACGTCGTCATCGCTTCGTTGCACGAACCTTTCGCAGCCAGAACGCGGGCAAGCGTGTCGAGCACCATGTACGAATCGGGACCGTGCTGCGCGACGGCTTTTCGCGCCAGCGACTCCGCCTCGTCGTAGCGCTTCGATTGGTAGAGCAGCCACGCGAGGTTGTTGAGCGCATCGCGCGACGTCCCATCGACTGCGATCGCTTTGCGAAAAGCCTCCTCGGCTGCGGCACGATCGCCGAGTTGCACTTCGGCATTGCCAAGGTTCGTCCAGGCGAGGAGGGACTCGGGGTGTTGGGAGAGGATGGTGCGGTAGGCCGCCGCAGCGTCCGCGTACTTGCCGGCATCTTCCAGCGCGACCGCGGCGCGAAGCGCGTCGGAGGCGTTGCCGGGATGGATCACGATCGCGGTGTGGCTTCCGCCGGACCATGCTTTCTCCAGGCGGTCGAACGTCGTCCAGCGTCCTTTGCCGTCGCCGAACTGCATGCGCACGAGGCCGGAAGCAGGATCGAAACCGTCGGCCACGATGTAGTGGAAAAAGTCGTAGTGCTTACCGGGCGAATCGACCACTTGCAGCATGAGGATCACCGGACGTCCCTGCTGCAGCTCCTGTTCGACGATGGCCGGCGTGCCGGTGACGAGCTGCGCGTCGAAGCCCGCGTTGCGCGCGGCGAGGAGCATGTCGATGGTCAGGACGCCGCCGTGCGTTTTCGGCAGGGTCGCATCCCACGACTGCATTGTCGTCGTGTTGCCGTAGTGCTGGAGAACGGTCGAAAGCGAGCCGGCGCCGCAAGACTCGATGCCCCAGTGCTGTTCGGGGACGTTCGGGATGATGGTGGCTGTCGGCGAGGCGTGTTGGGTTTTCGGAGTTACGGTGATGCATCCCGCCAGCATCACGAGGAGCAGCAATGTTGAATGTTGAATGTTGAATGTTGAATGTTGAATGAAGGACCGAGTCGCGCGGCGGCTGGTTGCTGCGGAGCCACATTCAACACTCAACATTGAACATTGAACATTCAACATTCGCTTCTCCTTGAAAAACAAGGGCGAGCGGTTTGCCCGCTCGCCCGTTGGTTACGGCGAAAGAACGGTTATCCGAGTGCGATGACGAGAATGAGCGCGGCCAGTGCGCCGATACCGATCCAGATCCATTCCTGGCGCGTCAGCCCCGCGGCCTGCACCTGGTCGATGTTCTGGGCCAGCTGATGGAGGTCCTGCGGCGAGAGCTGGGCCAGACGCTGGTTGACCTGCTCCTTCGTGAAGCCGCGGTCCGTCAGCACCTTGGCGATCTGGTCGTTCGCGGCGACGTCGCGCACGAGCGCGAGGTCGGCAGCGCGCTGGTCGATGCTCTGATCGGCCGCGGTCTTCGACGGGACCGGACCGGCGAACGCGGGAATGGCCGCAAACGCGAGGACAAGGAAAAACGCTACGAATTGAGACGAACGCTTGGACACGACAAGTACCTCCATGTTGTGTGATGCGGTGTTGATCACCGCCTCACGTTTCAGTTAATCACCGGCAGGTTCATGGCCCCACGCCACTGCAACCGGCATCCGGGAGCGGACGGAGCAAGAGGAGTGCCTAGGTGTGGGAGTGGGGAGTGGGGGGTGGGGAGTGGGAGCTGGCGTGGAACCGGGCGTCCGCTTCCTTTCGGATCTCACGAGATGAGGAGCAGGTCTCTGCTCCTACACCCCACTCCCCACACCCCACCCCCAAACCGCAATGCTACGATCCTCCACCGCATGATTCGCTTCGAAGACATTCTCGACAAGGTCGAGAGTTACAAGCCGGACTTCGATGAGGAACTGCTCGATCGCGCCTTCGTTTTCTCGGCGCGCGAGCATCGCGGACAGGTGCGCAGCTCCGGCGAGCCGTACCTCGTGCACCCGCTCAACGTCGCGTACATCCTCGCGGAGATGCGTCTGGACGAGACCTCCATCGCCGTCGGTCTGCTTCACGATGTCCTCGAAGACACGCTGACTACGAAGGAGACGCTGCAGGAAATTTTCGGTGACGACGTGGCCGAATTGGTCGACGGCGTCACGAAGATCTCGCGGTACGCATACGTCTCGAAGGAAGAGCAGCAGGCCGAGACGTTCCGGAAGATGCTGCTGGCGATGGTCAGCGATCTCAGGGTCGTTTTGGTCAAACTGGCCGACCGCCTCCACAACATGCGCACGCTCGAGTTCCTGGCCGAAGAACGGCGGCTCGCGATCGCGAAAGAGACGATGGAGATCTACGCGCCGATCGCCAACCGCCTCGGCATGGGACGTCTGAAGAGCGAGCTGGAAGACCTCTCGTTCCGCCACATGCATCCGCGCGAGTTCGACGAGCTGCAACGTGCAGTCAACGAGAAGCTGTCGATATCGGGCGACATCGTCGAGCGCATCAAGGGGACGCTCACCTCCAAGCTGCGCGAGAACGAAATCAACGGCGACGTCTTCGGCCGCGTCAAGTCGATGTATTCGATCTGGACCAAGCTTCGCCGCCAGGAGATCGACGTCGGCCAGGTCTACGACTACCTCGCCTTCCGCATCGTCACTCCCAGCATCAAAGACACCTACGCCTGCCACGGCATCATTCATCAGATGTGGCGTCCGGTCCCCGGCCGGATCAAGGACTACATCGCCATGCCGAAGCCGAACTTCTACCAGTCGCTGCACACGACGGTGGTCGCGGAAAAAGGGCAGCCGTTCGAAGTGCAGATTCGGACGCGCGAGATGGACCTGATCGCCGAGCAGGGCATTGCCGCGCACTGGAAGTACAAGGAAGGGCGCGTTGGCGCGCAGCCGGACGACACGAATTTTCTCTGGCTCCGGCAGCTCGTGGAGTGGCAGCACGAGATCACCGATCCGCGCGACTTCATGCACTCGCTGAAGATCGATCTTTATCCGGACGAGGTCTACACATTCACTCCGAAAGGCGACGTCTTCGCCTTCCCGCGCGGCGCGACGCCGCTCGACTTCGCGTATCGCATTCACACCGACGTTGGCGACCACTGCTCCGGCGCGCGCGTGAACGGAAAGCTCGTGCCGCTGCGGACGACGATCAAGAACGGCGACATCATCGAAGTGCTCACGAACCCGACGCAGACGCCGTCGCGCGAGTGGCTGAACATGGTGGTGACCTCGCGGGCCCGCCACAAAATCCGTCACTGGCTGAACACGGAGCAGAAGCACCGCTCCATCGAGCTGGGACGCAAGCTGATCGACAAAGAAGCGAAGCGCTACAAAGTGCAGTGGCGGAAGCTGGTGGCCGAGAACGCGCTCGATGCCGTGCTTGCCGAATACGCGCTGCCACGGCTCGACGATCTCTACGCGGACGTCGGCTACGGCAAAGTCTCCGCGCGTTCGATCGTGGAGCGCTTCGCCAAAGAGGACCAGCCGCCGGTCGATGAAGGCGTCATCAGCCGCGCCGTCCGCAAGATTTTTCCGTTCACCGGCACCTCGCCCGCGATCAAAGTGCGCGGCTTCGACGATCTGATGACGTACCTGGCCGGCTGCTGCAAGCCACTCCCCGGCGAGCCGATCATCGGCTACATCACCCGCGGCAAAGGCGTGGCCGTGCACAGCGCGAACTGTCCGAACGTCCGCAATCTGATGTTCAACGCCGACCGCCAGATCGCTGTCGAATGGGCCGACCAGCGCCAGGCGCAGTTCGAGGTCGAGCTGGAGATCGTGATGGAGGACCGGCAGGGGATCCTGGCGCGCGTGGTCTCGACCGTCGCCAACATGAAGACGAACATCCGCCAGATGGACAGCCGCGTCACCGACGGCAAAGCCACCGCCGAACTGACGCTGGAGATCGCCGACCTCAAACACATGGAGCGCGTGATCCGCTCGATCGGAGATATCGAAGGAGTGGTCCACGTCGAACGGAAGTTCAACGTGCGCCACGCCACCGCATGAAAACGCGCGCACTCATGGCCGCGAGCGCGGTCTTCCTCGGCATCACCAGCATCGCCGCGCTCTTCGCGCCGGACGAGATTCTGCACGCGGCAGGCATTCCGCCATCGCCATTCCTTCCATCGCTGGTCCAGCTCTGCGCCGCGCTCCTCTTCGGCTTCGCGATGACGAACTGGATGATCAAAGGCAGCCGTGTCGGCGGCATCTACAACCGCCCGATCGCGCTCGGCAACATGATTCATTTCGCAATCGGCGCGATCACGCTCGATCGCTTCGCGCTGCACGGACATGAGGCATGGCCGATGCTGGTTTTCGCGACCGTCTACACGATTTTCGCCGTCGGATTCGGATTGGTCGTATTCGGCGGCGGCGAAGCGTGAAGTGATTTCACCCCAGCTTGTTGCCGCCCCACGTTTTCGACAACCGGTTCTGCGGCACCTTCGGCACCTCGAAGCAATAGTGCGAGGTGTCGTTGAAGAGCGTCAGACGCGGCGAGGTGATGTCTTTGAAGTCGAGGATGTTCAGCGCGCACGGGCTCTGATCCAGCCGATCGCGGTACTTGCGGGGATCGAATCCGATGAGGGAGCTGAGGAGCAGCCGGATCGTTGCCTTATGCGAGACGACGAGGATGCGTCGATCGCAATGCTCCTCGACGATCTTCAACAGCGCCGGAAGCGCACGCGCGGTGACCTGAAGTCCGCTCTCTCCGTCGGTCGGCGCGAAGGAGTACGGGTCGGTTTCATACCGCGCGTACTCCTCCGGAAACTCGTGTTCGACCTCGGCACGAGTTTTCCGCTCCCATCGTCCGTGTGCGATTTCGCGCAGACCGTCGATGGGAGTTATGTCGAGACCGTGCGGTTCGGCGATGAGGCGCGCGGTGTCCATCGTCCGAGTCATGGGGCTGGCGAACGCAACATCGAGAGGATCGGATGCCAGACGTTTGCCGAGCAGCCGCGCCTGCTCGCGTCCTTCGTCGGAGAGCTTCACATCGATCGCACCGGCGAAACGGTCCTCGGAAGACAGCTCGGTTGCGCCATGGCGGACGAGGAAAACGCGCGTGCTCATCGGTGCGCGGGATCGTAGCAGAGGCAGGAAAAAAGAAAGGCTCGCGATCTCTGATCTCGCAAGCCCGTTCTCGATCCGTTAACAGCCACCAGAGGGCATTCGAATCGACGTTGGTTCCGGCGTCCTTTGCCCGTCGCAACCGTTCGCCACGCGTTGACAGCTGCAAAGACGCATCCGCGTGGCAGCCCCGGAACCCATCGCGCTCCGGAACCACCCGACTCGCCGTTGACATCTGCGATGAAGCATCCAGCGCGTCAGGGAGCCTCAATCTAGGTCCGCGTTTTGCGGTGTGCAAGGGGTCGCAAGAATATTTTTGCGACGGCCGGAATGACCGAAAAACGGCGTGCGGAAGAGACCAAACTTCGGCGGCGTTGCTCAGACCCCGGCGGCTCTGACTTTCGAGTAAGATACGCTGCCCAACCGATCTCGCCGTCCTGAGATCCATCCCACTGAAAGGCTTTACGATCCATGACCCAGAGTAGAGAAACCGCCGAAGCAACGTTCGCAGAGGCGTTCGAAGCGAGCCTGAATTTCAAGACCCCCGAGCAGGGTGAGTTGCTCAAAGGGCAAATCGTCAACATCTCCGGCGACGATGCCTTCGTCTCCTACGGCGGCCCCTCGGAAGCGGTTATGGCCGCGAATGAGCTCGACGGTCTCGATGTCGGCGACACAGTCGAAGGCACAGTCGTCAAGACCTCTCCCGACATCCGCATCTCGCGGAAACTTGCGAAGGGCAAGGCCTCGCTCGATCTGCTGCGGCAGATGTACGAGAACCGCCTGCCGGTCGAAGGCAAAGTGTCGGCGCGGAACAAAGGCGGCTTCGACGTCAACATCGGCGGCCTGCGCGCGTTCTGCCCGCTATCGCAGATCGCTCTCGGCAAGATCGACAACGCCGATCAGTTCATCGGTCAGTCGTACGAGTTCCGGGTCACGGAACTCTCCGACGACGGACGCCGCATCGTCGTCTCGCGCGCCGCGCTTCTTAAGGAAGCGAATGCGTCGAAGGCCGAGGAGACGAGGCGAAACATCGTGCCCGGCGCGGAGCTGACCGGGACGATCAAGACCATCACACCCTTCGGCGCGTTCGTCGACCTCGGAGGCATCGATGGACTGCTGCACGTGTCCGAAATGAGCCGCCGCCGCGTCACCGATCCGAACGAAGTTGTCGCCGTCGGACAGGAAGTGCGCGTCAAAGTCATCAAAGTCGAAAACGACGGCAAGCGGATTTCGCTCTCGATGAAGGATCAGGAGCCTGATCCCTGGAGCGACGTCGCCGACCGTTATCCCGCCGGCACACAGTTCAGCGGCCGCATCGTCCGCACGACCGACTTCGGCCTCTTCGTCGAAGTCGAGCCGGGCATCGACGGACTCGTTCACTACTCGCAGCTTCCGTTCGGCGTGAAGCAGGGCGATGCCGACATCGCCATCGGCACCAGCGTCACCGGCTGGATCCGCGAAGTGGACGCATCGAAGAAGCGCCTGTCGCTGTCTCTCCGCGAAGTGGCGACGCGGGATCCGTGGGACGGCGCCGCACAGCGCTATCCGGCCGGCAAAGTCGTCGAAGGCACCGTCGATCACGGCGGAGCGCCCGGCATCTTCGTCCAGATCGAGCCGGGACTGACCGGACTCATTCCGAACTCCGAAATCTCCGTCGCGCCGGGCGCCGATCCGTCGCGCGCTCACGAGGCAGGCGAGAAGCTGGCCGTGCGCATCATGAGCATCGACCCGCAGCGCAAGCGCATCTCGCTGTCGCACGAAGCCGCCAAAGCCGCGGCCGAGCGCGATGAATACGTGAAGTTTGCCGAAGAGCGCGGCGATAACGAGTCGGGCGAGAGCGCGATGGCGCTCGCGTTCAAGCGCGCCATGGAGAAGAAGAAGTAATGAGGATCTTCATCACAGGCGCCACCGGCTACATCGGCAGCGCCGTCGCACCCGCTCTCCGCAAACGCGGTCACGACGTCGCCGCGCTGGTGCGTCCGGAAACGGATTCAAAAGCGCTCCGTGACCTCGGTGTCGTCATCGTCGCCGGCGATCTCGCATCGCTTCCGACGCTCGCCGATTCATTAGGCAGTTACGACGCGATCCTTCATATCGCGCAGTCCAATTCGGCCGACGCGCCGGCGCTCAACCAGATCGCGCTCGACGTTTTCACCGCGCAACAAGCCTTCTTCGTCTACACCTCGGGTGTCTGGGTCTGCGGCAACACCGGATTCGACGTCGCCGACGAATCGACGCCTCCCGATCCGCTGCCGATCGTCGCCTGGCGTCCGGCGCAGGAGCAGGCCGCGCTCGCGACCGGACGCAGCGCCGTCATCCGCCCCGGCTGCGTCTACGGTGGGAAACAGAGTCTTTGCAAAGGTTGGTTCGAATCAGCCGAGGAGAAGAAGCCGGTCTACCTCGTCGGCGACGGCAACAATCAGTGGGCGATGGTGAACCTGCACGACCTCGCCGATTGCTACGTCCGCATCACAGAGCAGCGCGCCACCGGCATCTTCCACGCCGTCGACGACACCAACGACACCCTCCTCGGCTGCGCCCTCGCCGTAGCTACCGGCTGCGTCATCGAAACAGTCCCTGTCGAAGTTGCCGCCGAAAAATACGGCCCCTTCGCCGACGCCCTCGCCATCGACCAGCGCATCTCCAGCAAAGCCACCCGCCAGAAACTCGGCTGGAATCCGAAGCGCGATTTCACGGGGTCGTTGGATGAGCAGTGGGCGGAATGGAAAGCGGCGCGGGCGTAAAGCCGATCACCAAGGCGTCTTAGCTAGACCACCCACTACGAGCCTCGTGTAGTCGTTGAACGTCAGTTCGCGATAGTCGAGATTGATCTCGCGAGCCTGCTGCGGTAACTGAAGTCGGAATCGCTGGTACCGATCGAATATTGCCTTGCCGCCCGGAATCACAAGTTCTGCGCGTTGATTACTCAGCCAGTCACGAACGCCGCGAATCGCGTCGCGCGGCTTGTCGTTGTGGACCCGGATGTCCTGCCCTGAAATGTCTGAGCAGAAACTGTGATAGCGGTATGGCGACCGATCAAGAATCAAACATCGCTTCTCTCGATTCCGCTCATCACCGTAGCGCTGCGCTCCGAGAAAAAAGCCAAGTTCGAGGGGCATGTTGAAACGCGCGAGCCCCGTCTTTCGATTGATGCCGGCCCGCGAGATATCGTGGATGCCGAATTTTGACTGCTGAATAATATCGAGGATCTTATTTACTCTGGCTTGACCGCTGTCCTCGACCTCCAATGCGGATCGAGGGACAAAGCCGCAGTCGTAGATCACGAATATGATTGCGTCGCGAAGCGGAGCGTACTTCGTGTCAAACGGCACGTTGATGAAGACGCTGTCTTCGTATGACCGCATGCATCAGGGTTTCTTCAGCTGCGCCGCCGTCGTCCGAACGATTCTTCGTCTCTTCGCAGCAGCCTCACGGACTTGCTTCGGAGTCAGTTCGTCCTTAGACATCACGTACCGACCCGTGACGCGATCGCGATACACAAAGTAGGCAGCGGCGCGCGCTTGTTCGGGTGTGATCCGGCTGTTGCCTCCCGCCTCTTTGATGGTGCGCTTGATCATGGCCATGAATTTTACACCTGGTTCGAGACGGACTTCGCGAAGTTGATCATCAATTTATTCACCTTTCCCGGCGCGTCGGTTTGGACGAAATGGCCGGCGTCGGGGATGTGCTCGATGCCGATGTCGGGGACGTATTCGGCGAAATCGCGGAGCGTTTCGCGGGTGAAGAACGGATCGAGGTCGCCCCAGATCATGAGCGTGGGGATATCGATGCGGCGCATCAGACCGCGCATCGCTTTTCGTTTGCGCATGGCGCGGTAGTAGTTGCTCATTCCGGTCAGTGCGCCCGGTTTGGACCATGCTTCGACGTAGCGTTCGATCTCGTCGGTGGTGAATGCGCCGAACCTCGCGAGTGAGCGGCGGAGGATCGCGTAGCGGAAGCGGCGCATCAGGAACTCCGGGAGCCACGGCGGCTGGAAAAAGAGCTGGTACTTGGCGCGCCACTTCTGCCGCGCCGAACGGCGCATCTCGCGAAGGTAGGCAACGGGATGCGGCGAGTTGAGGATGATCAGGCGGCGAACGAGCTCGGGATAAAGCATTGCCGTCAGCCAGGCTACAGCCCCGCCCCAATCGTGGCCGGCGACGATGCAAGGCGACTCGCCCGACTGCGTGATCACGCCGGCGATGTCTTTGGCGAGATCGGCCAGCCGATAGGACACGGCGTCAGACGGTTTCGATGACTCGTTGTAACCGCGGAGATCGACCGCGATCACGTGAAATCCAGCGGCAGCCAACGCCGGAATCTGATGCCGCCACGAATACCAGAACTCCGGGAACCCGTGCAGCAGGACGATCAGCGGACCGCGCCCTGCCTCGACGTAATGGATCGTGATGCCGCCGACGTCGCAAGTGCGATCGGTGACGTCGAGCTGCGGAAACAGCGGCATCGCGACATTGTACGGGGCTGCGCGTGCAGCCCCGTATGTCGCGTTAATCGCGGTTCAATGCGCTGATCAGCAGGCCTGCGCCGACTGCCAGGACTGCAACGCCGGCTGCGACTTTGCCGGGGTTCTCTTTGGCGTACGACGTTGCCTTGTCGCTGCCGCCTTTCAGGAAGTCGCGGGCGGTGTTGAGGTACTCCTCGACGTCGACGTTCTGCATCGACGTCTTCAGGTTGGTGACCATCTCGTCGCTGATGCCCAGTTTGCCGAGGAACTGCTCCAGGCCGTTGTTCGTCGAGGCGTTTTTCGACTGGCCGCAGGTGGGGCAGTAGCCGCTCGACGCTGATGACATCGTGCCGGTTCCGCCGGTCGACGTCGGCGTCGCGCCGGTGTCGAAGCCCGTGTTGCTGCCGAATCCTGAATTGCCCATCGGTGTATCCATAGTTCTATCTCCTCCTGTTGTCGGTTTCGGATGACGCGCGTTTCGCGCCCGGCTCGTAACTGCGGCCGTGCGTGCCGATGCGGGCGTCGCCCGATTTGTTGGTGAAGTGATCTTCGTCCTGCCAGCGGTCCGCCGCTCCGATCGGCATCTCCTGATCGAGTTGCTGATCGCCGCCGTCGCTGCGGAACGACGTTTTCAGGCTGGTCTGCTTCGGCGAGTAGGTGCTCGCGATCAGATCGAGCGGAACGTCGGTGCGTGGTTGTTTGCCGCGGGCAGCGGCGGTTTGCGGCTTCGCGGCGACGTTCTTTTTGGCCGCCTCAGCCTTTTTTGCGACGCGCTTGCGCGGGTCGAGTTTCGCGGTCAGTTTGCGGGCCGTGCGGGCGATGACGCCTCCGGCTTTCCTTACCGCCGATTTCGCTTTTCGTGGCATCTGCTTTTCCTTTCGTAATTCGCAGTTGTTCCACCAAGAGCTAGTGCAAGACAGGCGCCGTGATTGCTGCTCCGCGCCGCTATTTCTTGTACGTGACGCGCCAGATTTTTCCGCCGCCGTCGTCGGAGACCAGCAGCGATCCATCGCCGAGCACGAGCAGGCCGACGGGACGCCCCCAGACCGCGCGCTGCGACTCGGAAGGCATCCAGCCGGCTACGAAATCGTCGTAACCGCTGGTTGGCTTTCCGTCGCGCATCGGAATGCTGATGACTTTGTAGCCAGTGCGGTTCGCGCGATTCCACGATCCATGCAGCGCGACGAAGGCGCGGCCGCGGTACGCCGCCGGAAACATCGCGCCCTGGTAGAACGCGATGCCGAGCGGCGCCGAGTGCGACTGGATCGGAACCGATGGTGGGATGGTCTTCTTGACGAGATCGGGATGTTCGCCGGGGCGCCGCGGGTCTTCGTTCGCGCCGAGGTACGCGTACGGCCAGCCGTAGAACGCGCCGGGTTGGACCGCGGTCGCGTAGTCGGGAACGAGCTCGTCGCCGAGTCCGTCGCGTTCGTTGACCGCCGTCCAGAGCGCGCCAGTCGCCGGCTCCCACGCCATCCCCACCGGATTGCGCAGGCCGCTGGCGAAGATCCGTTTGCCGCTGCCGTCGGGATTGAATTCAACGATGGCCGCGCGCTCGGGCGGCTCGCCGGAACTGACATTCGACCGCGATCCGATCGAGACGTACATCTTCGTCCCGGCTTTGTTGAACAACACGCCGCGCGTCGAATGGCCGCCGGACGGCAGCGTGGTGAGTTGCTCCGGCTTCGCGTTCGAGACCGTCTGGCCGGCGGCGTACGGCAAGCGGACTACCGCGCCTTCGTTGCCGATGTACAGCCACTTGCCGTGAAACGCGAGGCCGTAAGGATTATCGAGGCCGCTGGCGAATGTGAAGCGCTGCTCGGCCACGCCATCGTGATTCGCGTCGCGCAGGATCGTGATCTTTCCTTCGCCCGGCTCGGAGAGGATCACGTCGCCGTTCGGCGCGAGGAGCATCGCGCGCGGATCGCCGAGCTTGTCGGCGAAGAGCGAGATGTGGAACCCCGGCGGCGCGTGCAGCGTCGCATTGCCGGGCGGTGCGCCGACCGAGGGCGGATTGCCGGAGGATGGCGTCGCGTACGGCTTCGGCAATTGATCGATGCGAATCTGATGATGCTGGAGCAACGGATCATTCGCGACGGCGACGGTTGCCGGCATCTGTCCCGAGGCGCGCGAGCAGGCGAGGGCGATGGCGGAAATGATGACGAGTCGGCGATTCATGCAAGAAGTGTAGACAGTTGCAAACGCGGAATCCCATGCACGCGCGCGACATTCACATGCCCGTGACGAACGAGAAATGGCAGTTCGACGGTGTGGTCCGCCTCACGCGGATCGGCACGTCGTTCGTCATCTTCACCGTCGTGATCGGATTCGCGGCCATCAACACCGGCAACAACGCGCTGTACATCGGCCTCTCGTTGATGCTCGGTTGCCTGCTGCTGTCGGGCATCGCGTCGAAGGACGGACTCAAGCAACTCGTCGTCGAATTCGACGGCGTCGATGAAGCGTGGGCGATGCGCCCTGCGCACGGCCGGCTGCGCATCCGCAACCGCTCCCGCATCTGGAACGTGCGCGACGTGATCGTCACCTCGGAAGAGCTGGCCGCGCCGCTGAGCCTTCCACTCATCAAACGCCGCGAGGAAATCATCGTGCATGCGATGTTTTCCTTCCGCCGTCGCGGCCTGACACAGCTGACGCGCGTCGATCTCTACACGCGCTTTCCGTTCGGATTTTTTCTGAAGAAACGTCGCCCGCGCCTGACCGGCGACGTCGTTGTCTTCCCTCGGCTTCTCGGCGACGACATGCCACGCGATCGCTTCCGTCCGAACCGCGGCGATCTGCAGTCGGCGAACCGAATCGGCGGCGGCACGGACATTCACTCCTTTCGCGACTACGTCCGCGGCGATTCGCTCCGGCGCGTGCATTGGAAAAAGTCCGCGTCGCTCGGCCGCTGGATCATCAAGCAGACCGAGGTCGAGACAGGTCGGTCGGTGCATATCGTCATCGATCCGTATCGGCCGCCCGAGGTGAGCGAGGAATCGTTCGAGGAGATGATCAGCGAGGCTGCGACATTTCTCGATGAGGCGCTTCGAAGCGGGCTGGAGGTCGCGTTCTCGGTTCCGCATGTGACGCTGCGCTCCGACCGCGATGGCGCCGCTTCGATGTTCCGCGCGCTGGCGTTGCTCGAGGCGACGCGCGAGCCGTTCGCGCAGACGGTTGATGGCGACAGCGTGATCTTCACCGTCGCGCCGGGTGTCGGGAGTCGGGAGTCGGGGGTCGGAGCATGAGCGCACGGAAATTCGAGCTCGAGCTGCTTTTCCTGACGATTTTTGCGGCGTTGCCGTTGTACGCAACACAGGCCATCTCCGCGACGCCGTTGCTCGTGTTTCACGCGGTCATGATTGTCGTCGCGTTCCGAGTGGCATCGGGGAAATCGGCGGAAGTCATCCCGACGAATGTGATGCGCGCGCTGGCCGTTGCCTACGTGCCGTTCTATATCGTCGACGCCGTGGTCATCTCGCGCAGCGCGATCGCGGCATCGACGCACCTCATCCTTTTCATCGCCGCCTACCAGCCGATCGAATCGGCGCAGACACGCAACACCGCACAACGCCTGCTCACGGCCTCGCTGATTTTCACCGCCGGCGTAGCCACATCGACGCACATCGCCATCCTGCCGTTCATCGTCATCTTCGGCTTCCTGCTGCTCCGCCAGCTCATGCACCTGAGCCATGAAGAGACGGTGGCGATGACGGGGACGCGAACCGCCGAGCCTCCGTCCGGCCGCACCGCGTCGTTCTATGTTTTCGGCGCGCTTGCGATCGGAACCTGTCTCTTCCCATTCATGCCGCGCGTTCGCAATCCGTTGTTGCCGGGCATGGCCGGGCCGCTGAGCAACGCCACCACGGGACTCAGCGACTCGATCAATCTCAACGAAACGCGGTCGATCAGCAGCGACGCCACCGTCGTCAGCCGCGTCTGGATGGGGCAGGAGACGATCCCGTTTTTCACGCCGCTGCGGTTGAAGGGGACGATCTACGAACGCTTCGCCAACAACACCTGGGTTCAGGGGCGGCGCGATTTCATCCCGCTCGACGGCAGCGACGGCACGACGCGCGTGGCACGTCCCGAGGGCTTCACGCGCAAGGCCAGCGTGCAGCAGCGTTTCCTGATCGGGAGCCGTCTCTTCCTGCCGGTCGGTACGTACGAAGTCAGCGGCGCGGGTCAGCTTTCTGAAGGGCCGACGCGCGATGTGTTCACGGTGTGGAGCTCGCATCGCGACACGATCGCGTACGACGTAGCTCTTGCGCGCGACACCGCGCCGCGCCTGCCGCAGCAGGTCACGGTCTCGAACTATCCGGTCACGCCGGAAGTGCGCGCGATGGCGCAACAGATTGTGGGCGCCGAGACCGATCCGTTGCGGCAGGCGGCGGCGATTGAGTCGTACCTGGCGCGCCGCTTCCGCTACGTCGCCGATCCGTCAACGATCGGCCGGATGATGACAGTCGATCAATTTCTGCTCAGGGAGCGCCGCGGTCATTGCGAGTACTTCGCCGCCGGCATGGTTGCGCTGATGACGGCGCTCAACGTCCCCGCGCGCATCGTCGGCGGTTTCTACGGCGGCACACTCAACCCGCTCACCGGCTACTTCATCGTCCGCCGCGAGGACGCACACGCGTGGGTGGAGGTGTGGGACGGCAAGGCGTGGCAGACCTTCGATCCAACGCCGGCGTCGCTCCGTCCCGGCAACTCGCATGAAGGGCTGCTGCGCGTCTACGCCGTCGCGGCGGCGGACTGGATCAACTATTTCTGGGACCGCCACATCCTGACGTACGGCCTCGGCGATCAACTCGCGTTCGCGGTCGCGTTGATCGAACGTCTCCGCACCGCAAGCGCGGCGTTCACCGCTGCGCTTCACACCACGGCATTGCGAACGTACATGTCGCTGCTGATCGCGCTCACGGTTGCCGGCCTCGCGATTGTGATGATGACGCGCCGCCGCCGTTCACTCTTCGATCTTCTCGCCGCCCATCTTCATCTCCTCGGCATCGACGTCGGCCCGTCGATGACGATGTCCGAGGCGCTGAACCGGCTGCGGATCACAAATCCGTCTGCCGCCGAAGAGCTGGCGCCGCTCATCGCGCTGTACGAGGCGGAACGGTTTTCGGGGAAGGTGGAGCGGGGACGGGTTCGGCGGATTCGCGCGGCGCTCGCCACGTCAATGCCGCGGCCGGGACATTAACTCGATCATCTCCCGCACCGCGCGATCGAGTCCGACCAACGCCGCACGCGCGACGATCGAGTGTCCGATGTTCAACTCTTCGATGTCTGCAAGCGCGGCGATTCCATCGACGTTGCGGTAATCCAATCCATGTCCGGCGGCGACGGCGAGCCCCATCTTGCGCGCCGCTTTCGCAGCAGTCGCAACCTGGTCGAGTTCCGTCGACCACCCGCTGCCGCGCTTCCACGCTTCGGCGTACTTACCGGTGTTGATCTCGACGCGCGGCGCTTTCAGTTTCTGGCACTGCCGCAACTGCTCCAGATCGGGATCGACGAAGATCGAGACGTCGATGCTCGCATCGAGCAACTGCCGGATGGTCTTATCGATGTTGCTCGAATGCAGCACGACATCGAGTCCGCCCTCGGTGGTCAATTCGTCGCGCCGCTCCGGCACCAGCGTCACCTGATGCGGCTTCACCGTCTGTGCAATCCGCACCATCTCCGGCGACGCGGCCATCTCCACGTTGAGATGCGTGGCCACCGTCCGCTTCAGAATCTCGACGTCGCGATCCTGCATATGCCGCCGGTCGCCGCGTAGATGAACGGTGATCCCCTGCGCCCCAGCCAGTTCGCAGATGACTGCCGCCGCAATCGGATCCGGCTCATCGCTCTTCCGAGCCTCACGGATGGTAGCAATGTGATCGATGTTGACGGCGAGACGCATGCGCGAAGGTTAGCAGACCAGCTCGCGGACGGCGCAACATGGCCAACCCGTGGATCCCCGGCGTAATGCAAGCTGCCGTGGGATCCACGGTACGTGGACCTTTTTGAGAACTGGATTCGACGTTTCAGGGCACGAACGGTTTGATGGCGCCGAAGTACTTCAACGCGCCCGTCTCATTTGGGTGTCCGGTCGATGCCAGTCTGCAGAACATGTAGTCCATCGACGATGTGTTGTAGACGGAGGCGCATTGCTGTTCCCGAGCGCTCAAGGCGGCGGAGCTGTCGGTCGGTCCTGGAATGACGCCGCTCATCCCGAATACCCAGGCGTTGCTCGCGTTGGCAGCGTTCGTCGGGCCAAACCCAGGGTTGGCGAAAAAGATGCGATGCGGCGTTAATAGCGTGTTCGCGGACGCTACAGCATTGGCGAGCTGCAGATTGGCCTGCGAAGCGAAGAACCCGGCGTTGCCGGTCACGAGTGGCTTATTGGCAGCGCTGACGCCGACGGCAGCGGCGAGTGCTTGCGGCGCGAGGCCTTGATTGTCTTCCAACCCATAATTCACGCCCGCGATCGAGACGTAGTAGGTTGAGCTCGTGTCCATGCTGAGTCCCTGATAGTACCCTGCGTCAATGATCGTTGCTGCGGGGAAGTGGCTGGCGGTGGCCTTGAGAAATGCGGCCATATCAGTTAAACAGTATTGAGCGACGCGTGCGGCGATCGACGGATGGGTAGCGAGCGGGTCGAGGATATGCTTGAATCCGACGTCGTTGGCGCAGCTGGTCATGAGAATCAAATCGATGGTTGGCGCGTTCGGCAACGCTGCAAGCGCATTCTCTTGCTGCTGGATTGACGGAAAATCCTGCGGAATATCGCCATTGTGCGCGGTTCCAGTGATCGGGACGTTGAAGCTCAGGATTGCGCCTGTGTGCGACATATCGGTTTTGTAGACCTCGATTCCCGGATGCAGAGTCTTCACGTAGGCTTCGACCAGCGAGTGGATCTTGTCCGGTTGCTGCAATCCCTCACTCCAAATGATCGAATCACCGATTACGAGCATCTGGTAGGTGGCGATGATGATCGGTACGGGGTCTGATTCGATGATCGGCCCGCTGCCGGCCACACTCAGAATGGCCGGTTCTCCGCCTGCATGTGCGGGATCGTGTGGAATGCTGGCAGGCCGCGACATGACAAACGTCAACGTCGTAGGCGTCGAGGTCACCGCCGCGATGTCCTGATGATTGATTCGGACCGAGGTGTGCGCGCTGAATCCAGTGCCGGTGATGGTTACCGGCGCTCCTGGTTTGAGTCGAGACGACGGGCTCGGCGGAACCGTGGATAGAACGACGGGCTTAATGTAGAGCGTACCCTTGTTGGACGTGGTTCCACTGGCGCGAACGACGGCCACTTGTGTGAGCCCGCCAAAGGTATTGGGCACGGTTGCGACAATCATCGTCGGAATGGATCTGAACGTGATCGTGGCGGGTTGCCCTCCAACAGTGAGGGTGTCCGTATTCGTAAAGTTCAAGCCCGTGACGGAGATCGGCGATCCCACCGTCGCGGTGGCCGGGAACTGCGGGTTTACCGTCTGGATAATAGGATCGTTCAACGCGTTGTTGAAATCTGTCGACTGAATGACGCTTTGATTGATCGAATTCTGCAGAATCGCGCCGGCGATGCCATCCGGGCCCTTGACACCCGGATCGCCTTGCGCTCCCGTTGACCCATTTGTCCGTCCTGACCAGTTCTGGTTCGCGCAGATTCCGGTGATGGAGCCGCGATTGCCTCCGCCTCCGCCGTTGCCGCCATTTCCGGGATCGCCTCCCACGCCCCGTTCGCCGCCACTGACATCGACGGTCATACTTGTCGGGATGACGGGCGCATAAAGCGACCACCGGCCTCCGGTGCCACCATTGCCCCCTTTGCCACCATCACCGCCCCTCCCGCCCTTACCGCCGGCGCCACCGGAGCCGGGTCCGTCCTTGCAGTTGATGACTGTGTGATCGCTGTCGGAGCCGTTGCCGCCCGGACCACCATCGCCTCCCACGCCACCTTGCACGCCTTTGTAGCCATGCTGACCCTTCAAGAGGACTGTGGGCATCTGGTTGAGGGAAAGCGTCCACATTTCCACTTGCGGCGCGTCCGGCGGTGTGCCGATTTGCAATGGCTGTGTCCCCGCAACTCCCTGCGAGCCTGCATGCCCGTCGCTAAAGGGATTGGGTGTACTCGGTTTTCCCGGAACCGAAGAAGGCTTGCCCGGAACGGCCGGTGGATTCACTGCGGGGACGTCTTCGTACCTGATTGTGACGGTCGCGCTCGAGGCCACTGTGATCGTATTCGCGATGAGCACGAGGAACCGGATGTTTGGTTGGATCACGATGTCCGTGTTGGCTGTGAAATTGATCGAGTTCGCGACCCAATAGGCTGTGAAGACGGGGACCGTTGTTGCAGCGGTGCTGGGCACTCCGCGTCCTCCACCAGCGGATGGCACGACGAATGGTTCACCGATGATTTTGATAGCCGGCACGTCGCCGGACGCGAGACCCTGAACGTTGTGGATGTTGATCGGAGCGGTTGTCATCGTTCCCGGCTTGAGAATCATATCTTCCTGCACTGCCCCGATAGCGTTGTCAGGGCGACGGGCGGGGCCGGGCGTCGTAGGCGTAGGTAGCGGTATCGGTACAGGTACGACTTTGATGAACGGCGCCCGCACGAATCCGGGCTGTGGCACCACCGCCCCTGAGATATTTAGTCTTCCAAGCGCGGAAAGGTTGGCAACGCCCTGTGTATTTAGGACGGCTTTATGAGTTGCCAGCCGAGCGAGAGCCGCGGGTGGAGTAGCTGCGAACGCTGTTTCGTTCGCGAGATACATGCACGTCGCCGTTAATACAACGTTAATGATGCTCCGGGCGGCGTCGAAACGATTTCGACGAGTTATGAGAAGACAGCTCTGGCGTTGACCTTTTCTGAACATTCGCTCATCTCCCTAAGAATGGACTTACTACTTTCTCTGCGTCCATTAGTGCAGTAATCGTTACAATTGGGCGTGAATTTTCTTCCCGCTAGGCTCTTGCGCACAGAAGGCACGCCGCTCAACGACGTCGTGTCACAGCCGGCGCAGCGTTATATACGCGATTGCCGCCATCGTCAGAAGGACGAAGCAGAAGTAGATCGAGAGGATGGCGATCGACTTCGCGATCGTCAGCCATCGCCCGCCGCCGTACACCCGGCGCAGCGCCATCGTCAGATACGGGTACAGGCCGAGGATCAGCAGGAGTTTGATGACGCCGATGACGCGTACATGGATCGGACTGATCGCCTCGAAGATCGCCAGCAGAAAAAACGCGAACGCGTGGTAGTGCACCGCGAAAGCATGACCAGAGGGATGTTTTCAGGATTCATCGGTTCACTCCCTTCTTCTCCACGACTGCTTCAAGAACCACAGCAAACGTGCAGACCATTGCCGTGACGATCGTGTTCTTGATGCTCCATGCCCACGAAAAGTGACTCGTCTGCACGATGATGTCGAGGTTCGGAAACACGAACCAAAATCGTGATCGGTGCCTCGGTCAGCGACACGAACAACGATCTGTACGCGATCAACCCCTTCGGACTCGACCGCCTCATCGCCCGCGGTGCCGGCCGTTTCAACCTGTTCGATGCCTCGCCGTCAGGTGCGATCCTGGCGTCGCGCGAAGACAGCCGCAACGGCATCATCATCCGCGCTCCAGGCGAGACATCCGAGCGCGAGTTGTCGTGGCTCGACGGCTCCTGGGTCCGCGACATTTCCGCCGACGGCCGCACGATTCTCTTCGACGAAGAAGGAGCCGGCGGCGGATCGACCGCGCGCGTCCTCACCCGCACCGTCGACGGTGCTCCCGCCACCGACCTCGGACCCGGCAATGCTGTCGCGCTGTCACCCGACGGCAAGTGGGCGCTGGCCCGCCAGCGTTTCATGCACCCGCCGCGACTCGTGCTCATTCCAACTGGCGCCGGCCAGCCACGGGTCGTGCGGACCGGCAACATCGAACCTGCCGAACGCGTGGCATTCACGCCCGACGGCCGAAATCTCGTGATGGTGGGAAATGCGCCCGGCCATCCGCAACGAACGTACCTCTGCGATCTGACAACAGGTCAGATCCGTCCAATCACCGACGAACGAGTCCTGGGCGCGTTGAACGATGGCATGTCGCTGATCGCGAAGCGGAAGTTCTACCCGTTCGCCGGCGGCCCGCCGAAGCCGATTCCGTCGCTCCATCCCGACGAACGGATTCACGCTTCGACGGCAAGTGCGTCTGGACCAGCACGGACACCACCATCTTTCGAATCGATCTCGCCACTGGTCAGCGCGAGACGATCACCAACTACGACGACGGCAGCCCAAAACAATCGCTCTTCACCGGTCCGCCGCGGCTGTCGGCCGACCGCCGCGCCTACGCCTACACATACGGCACCGTGACCTCGGAGCTCTACGTCGTCGAAGGGGCGCGATAACCGAGAGTCATTCGGCAGCCCGCGCTCCTTAAGGCTCTCTCGGTGTGTTTTCAACTGCGGTTGGCCAAGACTCCAAGCAGCGCCAGCATTCCGAGGAGCGCGATTAATGACCACGCCGAGGCGGCCGGGACCAAGAACGGATCGACGGTTGTGATCGTTAATGTCGAAGAGTTATTGGCCGGATTCGCGTCTACCTGCTTTGCCGTCACTGTTGCGGTGTTAGTCACTGTGCCGGGCGATGAGGATGACTTCACTACGAGGTTGATTGTGGCCGTGGCGCCGGTCGCCAACACGGGGAGAGCACACGACACTGTTGCCGTTCCAGTGCATGATCCGAGGGATGGAGTCGCGGAAACAAACGTTGTGCCCGCAGGAAGGATGTCGGTCACAACAATGCCTGTGGCGGTCCCCAGGCCAGTGTTGAGAACTGTGATCGTGTAATTCAGGTTTCCACCGGCGGCGGCAAGTGGCCCGCCGTTGAGGGTCTTCACAATGCTCAGGTCCGATGCCACGATCGGAAAGACCCATGCGGCTCCAACCAATTGGTGATCAACAGGTCCTCCCACGAGCGCAGTTTTTCCATCGCCTGAGACGGACACTGCGGCGCCCTCCGCGGGACCATCCACGAAGTCCACGCCGAAAGCTCTTCCTCGCTCGGTCCAGACTCCTGTCTCCCTGGTCCAGATCCACGCCGCGCCGATGCCGCTGTTGTTGAGGGGCCCTCCGACAACGGCCGTGTTCCCGTCCGAGGATAGCGATACCGAACTGCCCTGTTGCGCTTTCCCGAAGACGCCCGAGCTGGCGACCAGCTTGGTTCCTTGCTGCGACCATACTCCGCCGCTTCTGGCCCATACCCAGGCCGCACCAACGTTGTTATTGTCCTGGTATCCGCCGATCATCGCATTATTTCCGTCGGCGGACAGGGCGACCGATGCCCCCTGAAGAGCAGAACCTACGGCGTCTGAAGCAACGAGCTTGTTTCCCTGTTGCGTCCAGAGTCCGGCGGTTCTCGTCCATACCCAAGCCGCTCCGATGCCACCATTGTCAAACCCTCCTCCGATTAAGGCCGTGTTCCCATCGGCGGAAAGGGCAACGAAAGCCCCTTGTGAAGCTTGTCCGACAGCTCCTGAGCCAACCAGCTTGCTTCCCTGTTGGGTCCAGACTCCTCCGCTTCTGACAAAGATCCAAGCCGCGCCTGTGTTGCCGTTATCGTTGATGCCTCCCACGATCGCCGTGTTGCCGTCAGCGGAAAGAGCCACGGACCAGCCTTGAACGGAGCCGCCGATCGAGCCGGAGCCAACCAACGTCGGTCCCTGTTGCGTCCAGATTCCGCCGCTCCTGGTCCAAACGAGTGCTGCGCCGGCAGTGCCGGTGAACGGCGCGCCAACGAGCGCTGTGTTGCCGTCTGCGGAGAGCGATACGGAGAAGCCTTGTCCGCCGCTGCCCGCACTGGCTAGCTTGGGACCCTGCTGGGTCCAGACTCCCGCGCTCCTCGTCCAGACCCACACCGCTCCGCCGGTGTTACTTTGCGGTCGATCGTGCGATCCTCCGATAAGAGCAGTGTTGCCGTCGGCGGAGAGAGAGACTGAAGTGCCTTGAAGAGGCTGCCCCACGTAATCGTTCCCCACTAACTTCGGTCCCTGCTGGGTGAACTGCGCGAGAGCGGCATAGGCGTGGAGGAGCGTGGCGCCGACGAAGACCGTCAGCGCAATGGGGCGATGGATTGTCATAGAGGAGCGTTGAAGCCACATTCTGTACTGCGAATTCCGACGCGGTTCGCTTGGGGAAGGCGCGCGAGCCGCGATGCGTTGTCCGCTCGGCAATGCTCTATCGCTTCGACAACATCGAGAAATCGTATGGCCCGCACGACATCGTCAAGGGCGCGACGTGGCAGCACAATCCGGGCGAGAAAGTCGGCCTGGTCGGGCGCAATGGCGCGGGGAAGACGACGCTTTTCCGGCTTCTGCTGAAAAAGGAAGATACCGATCACGGTCAGGTTCTTCGCGCCTCGGGGCTGACCACCGGCCACGTCGGCCAGCATCTAGACGCCGAGCCCGGGATGTCGCTGTTCGATTACGTCGAGACGGCGTTTGCGGATGTGCTGGCCATCGAACGGAAGATGCGCGCGATCGAGCATGACCTCGCCGATACGACGAAGAGCGCGGCCGAGCACGAGAAGCTGCTCGAAAAATATGCCGTCCTGCAGCACGACTACGAACACGCCGACGGCTACACGCTGC
The DNA here is from genome assembly GCA_035995985.1 of Thermoanaerobaculia bacterium. Classification (GTDB taxonomy): domain Bacteria; phylum Acidobacteriota; class Thermoanaerobaculia; order Gp7-AA8; family Gp7-AA8; genus JADGNZ01. The sequence continues at coordinate 39,896 of DASYJY010000175.1, forward strand.
ACGCTGAGGTGGAGCGGGTGCTGACGGGGGTTGGGTTCGCGAAGAGCGAGTGGGAGCGGCCCATCGCGGCGTTCAGCGGCGGGCAACAGAACCGGGCCATGCTCGCGCGCGTGCTGCTGACGGATGTCGATCTTCTTCTGCTCGACGAGCCGACGAACCACCTCGATCTGGCCGGGATCGAATTCCTCGAAGAGTTTCTGCGGTCGTTCAAGGGGAGCTATCTCCTCATCTCGCACGACCGCACCTTTCTCAACCGCACCGTCGACAAGATCGTCGAGCTGGCGCACGGAAAACTGATCGAGTATCCCGGCAACTACGAGCGCTTCCTGGAACTGCGAACGGAGCGGATGGAGAAGATGGCCGCCGACTACGAGCAGCAGCAGGAGTTCATCGACAAGACCAAGGATTTCATCCGCCGCAATCTGGCCGGTCAGAAAACGAAGCAGGCGAAGTCGCGCCGCAAGATGCTGGCGAAGATCGATGAGGTCGAGCGGCCGGAGACGGACGAGACGCTCGCGAATTTCAAGCTGGAAGCCGGTCCGCGCTCGGGCGCCATCGCCATGACGGCGGATCGCGTCACCGCCGGCTACGGCGAGAAGGCGGTCGTGAGCAACCTGTCGATGACCATCCGGCGGGGCGAGCGCTACGCGATCATCGGTCCGAACGGTTCAGGAAAATCGACGCTGCTGAAAACGTTCGCCGGACGCCTGCAGCCACTCGCCGGCAATGTGATCTATGGTCACAACGTCCAGGTCGGCTACTACGATCAAACCCTCGGCGATCTCAACCCCGCCGGCAACGTGATCGACGAGGTGTGGAACCTCGATCATTCGCAAACCGAGGAACAGGTTCGCAGCTATCTCGCGCAGTTTTCGTTCTTCGACGACGACGTCTTCAAGAAAACGCGCGATCTCTCCGGCGGCGAGAAGGGCCGGCTGGCGCTTGCGAAGATCATCTACACGGGCGGCAACGTCATGCTGCTCGACGAGCCGACGAATCATCTCGACGTCTACACGCGTGAGGCGCTCGAAGAAGCGCTGGAGCGCTTCACCGGCGCGCTGATCGTCGTCTCGCACGACCGCTACTTCATCGATCGCGTCGTCGAACACATCATCCTGGTCGAAGACGGAACCGCGGATGTCTTCGGCGGCAACTACAGCGACTATGCGGAGCGGTTGAAGGCCGGAGTCGCTGTGCCGCGCCCCGCGCCTGTCATCCATCAGCGCGTCGATGAGCCGTCGGCGCCAAAACCGACACAGCCGAAAGGCGATCGCTCCGAACAGAAAAAGCGCGAGAAACGATTGAAGAAGATCGACGATGAGATTGCCGATCTCGAATCGCGCATCGCCTCGGCGGAACGCGAGCGCGAGCGGAATGACCTCCTGCTCTGTTCGGAGGAGGTCTTTCGCGACGGGGATCGCAGCAGAAAAATCCAGTCGCAGAACGCGGACCTGAAGGCGATGGTCGAGCTGCTGTACGGCAAGTGGGAAGCGCTGGCGAAAGAGAAGGAAGAGGTCGAGAGCGCGGCCGTGTAGTTGCGGTAGGCTGCGCCGCGATGTCAGCCAAACACTCTGCATCCATCATCGCCATCGGCTCCGAGATGCTCGGGCCGACGCGCGTCGATACGAACTCGCTCAAAGTCACCGCCGCGTTCGAATCGTTCGGAATCGGCGTCGTGCGCAAAAGCGTCGTTGGCGATACGCAGGATCAACTCGTCGATGAGATCCGTCATTCGCTCGCGCACTCGGACATCCTCGTGACGTCAGGCGGCCTCGGACCGACCGAAGACGACATGACGCGCGAAGCGCTGGCCGAGGCGTTGGGCCTGACGATGGAAATCGATCACGCGATCATCGAGCGGCTGGAGAAACGATTCGCGGCGCGCGGCTGGGTGATGCCCGAGGTCAACAAACGGCAGGCGAATGTGTTCGTTGGACAGACGACGCTGACGAACGAACGCGGCACCGCGCCTGGATTTCATATCGAGCAGAGCGGCAAACACGTCTGGGTCTTTCCGGGCGTGCCGCACGAGCTGGAGTGGATGGTGACTACGTACCTGGCGCCGTGGCTGGCGTCGATCACCGGCGGCCAATCGCGTTTCCGCCGCGTGCTGAAGATCGCCGGGATGACGGAGTCGGGCGTCGAGGAGCGGCTGAAACCGTACTACACCGCGCATCCGGAACCGCTGACGATTCTGGCGACCAGCGGTCAGACCGAGTTGCATCTCGCGGCGGACGGTGCCGAATCTGAGGCGCTTGCACTGATTGCCGCGCGCGAGGCCGAGCTGCGCGAACTGTTCGGCCACAAAATCTTCGGCGCGGACGATGACACACTCGAAGCGGTGGTCGGACGCATCCTGACGGAGCGCGGCGAAACGGTCGCAACGGCGGAATCATGCACCGGCGGACTGCTCGCCTCGCGCATCACCGACGTTCCCGGAAGTTCCGCGTACTTCATGGGCGGTGCGGTCTGCTACACCGCGGCGGCGAAGACGGATCTGGTACGCGTCGATCCGGCGCTCATCGCCGAGCATGGCGAGGTCTCCGAACCGGTCGCGATCGCCCTCGCGCGCGGCGCGCGCGAACGCTTCGGGACGACGTACGGCATCGGCGTCACCGGCATTGCCGGACCGGGCGGTGGGTCCGACGCGAAGCCGGTCGGCACGGTGCACATCGCTGTCGCCGGCGCCGATGCGCACAAGCACTGGAAGTTGTTCTGGCCGATCGAACGGACGCTCTTCAAACGCATCACCACGCAGTCCGCCCTCGACCTCCTTCGATTGTTCATCGTGCGCACGTAACGTACACTTTGCGAATGAAGCGGATGCATGTGACTCTCGACGAAGAGGCGCTGGAGCAAGCCAGAGAGTTGACTGGCAAGAAGAGCTATTCGGAAACGATCAACTACGCGATTACGGAGTTTGTGAAACGGATTCAACTCGCTAGAGCAATTGAGGATCTCGCGAACGACGACAACGCGTGGTGGCCTGGCTACGTTGAGGAGATGGCTCCTGACGTTGCCGCATATCTGAAGAAAAATCCAAGGGAAAAACGACGCCGTACTACAGCCGCGAACACGGTTCGAGCACCGAAAGAGAAGCGAGCGAAGCGTAGTGGTTCTCGTTGACACGAGCGCGTGGCTTCTGCAGAAACACGTCGATGTTTTTTTCGCGTTGACTGGGTATCAGCCGGTAGCGATCTGTCCACCCGTTCTTCAGGAGCTTCTCCAGGGCGCTTGGAATCAGGACCGGATGAATCGAGTCAAATTGATCGTGCGTACCTCTGTGATGTTCGACGCACCGGTACCTCTCGCGCGTTTTGAGTTTGCCGGTGAGATCTTTCGCACAATTCGAGCCGGAGCGTTCACCATCCGCTCCTTGAACGATTGCCTGATCGCCGCGATCGCGATGCATCACGACGTGACGCTTCTTCACGGAGATCGTGACTTCGACTACATCGCGCGTTTCTTTCCGTTGCGCGCGCGGAACGTCATCCCTTCCGCATCACGTTCGTGATGACGTCGTTGTAGAGGACGACGATCATCAGCGCGGCGAGGACGGCGAAGCCGACTTGCTGGATGCGCTCTTTCACGCGGAGTGATAGGTCGCGGCGGGCGACGCCTTCGATGAGCAGGATCATGATGTGGCCGCCGTCGAGGACGGGAATCGGCAGCAGGTTCATGATGCCGAGTTGCAGCGAGATCATGGCCATCAGCGCGATCGTGTTCATCCAGCCGCGGCGCAGCATCTCGCCGGAAATGCGCGCAATCGAGATCGGGCCGCTGAGCTCTTTGACGCTTCCTTCGGCGCGGAAAAGGCGTCCGAGGGTGATGAAGGCGTAGCGCAGCATCTTCCAGTTCTGTTCCACGCTGTCTTTGATCGCGGGGAAGAACGACAGCTTGCGAATTTCCGTCGGGGGGATGAAGCCGCGGTATGGATCGGATGAGTCGATGCCGTTCGCCGGAAGCGTGGCGCGGAATCGTTCGGTGCCGCGGACGACGTCGAGCACGATCGCGCTTTTCTTCGCGGCGTCGAACCACGTGTCGAGCTCCGAGAGTTGCGACACGGCGTGGCCGTTGACTCCCACGATGCGATCGCCGCTGCGCAGACCGGCCGTCGCGGCAGGACTGCCTGGCTTTACGCGGCCGACGGTCGTGTCGAGATACGGCCGGATTCCGGCGCGGCCGACGGGACCGAACTCGCTGTCTTCGCGTTCCGGCGTCAGCGTCGTCGAGAGGGTCTGACCGTTGCGGACATAGTTGATGCGCAACGGCGTCCCGCCATGCATGCCGATGGCGAGGCGCATGTCATCGAAATCGTTCATCGCTTCGCCGTTGATGGCCACGATGCGGTCGCCGGGCAGCAGCCCCGCGCGCGCCGCCGGCTTGCCGGGCGTGACTTCGCCGATGACCGGCCGGATGATGATCGACTCGGTGCCGACCATGCTGATGATGGCCATGAAGGCGATGGCGATCACGATGTTCATGAACGGACCGGCCACCAGGATCAGGAAGCGTTGCCACTTCGGCTTCGACAGAAACTCCTCGGGATTCGCCGGCTGGTTTTCTTCCGGCGTGTCGCCGGCCATCCGCACGTAGCCACCCAGCGGGACGAGCGATACGCGGTAATCGGTCGCGCCTTTGCGGAAGCCGAAGAGGCGCTTGCCGAAGCCGAGCGAGAAGACGAGCACGCGAACGCGGAAGAGCTTCGCGACGAAGAAGTGTCCCGACTCGTGAGCGAAGACGAGAAAGCCGAGGACGATGACGATGCCGGCTACGTTGGTGGCGATGTTTTGCATGGGTTCAATGGTTACTGACGGACTGCAACATCAATTCCTCGCGCTTCTTCCCGCGCCCAGCCGTCCCAGGCCAGGGCGTCGTCCACGGAGTGGATCGGCGCGACGTTTCCGGCGTGGCGCTCGAGGACGCGCGACACCATGTCTACGATTCCGGTGAACGGAAGTTCACCGGACAGGAAACGCTCGACGGCGATCTCGTTCGCGGCGTTCAAAACCGCGGGCATAGACCCGCCGGTCCGGCAGGCGGCGTACGCGAGTTCGACAGCCGGAAAGCGGTGCGGATCGACGGCGGTGAAATCGAGCGTGCGGATCTTCGCCAGGTCAAGACGCGCGAACGGCGCGGCCACGCGCTCGGGATACAGGAGCGCGTACTGGATCGGAAACTTCATGTCGGTCGTGGAGAGCTGCGCGATGAACGATCCGTCGACGTACTCGACCATCGAGTGCACGATCGATTGCGGATGGATGAGGATGTCGATGGCGTCGGGATGCATCGCGAAGAGGTGATGCGCCTCGATGACCTCGAGACCTTTGTTCATCATCGTCGCGGAGTCGATGGAGATCTTGTTGCCCATCTTCCACGTCGGGTGCGCGAGGGCATCGGCGATGGTGATGTCGCCGAAGGTATTCAGATCGCGCCGCAGAAATGGTCCACCCGAGGCGGTGAGGACGATTCGCTGGACTTCGCGGTGATCGCCGCAGCGAAGTGCCTGATGCACCGCGTTGTGCTCGGAGTCGACGGGAAGGATCTCGCCGCCGTTCTCCGCCGCGGCGCGCGTCATGACGTCGCCGGCGGCGACGAGTACTTCCTTGTTGGCGATGCCGACGCGCTTGCCGGCCTTCAGCGCCGCGTACACCGGCGGGATGCCGGCGGCGCCGACGATCGCGGCGATGACGGCGTCGGCGCTCGAAAGCGACGCCACTGCGGACGCTCCCTCGGCACCGCAGACAATCTCGACGTTCCGCTTCAGCCGCGACCGCAGGAGCGCGACGTCGCCAGGATCGCGCACCGAAACGATTTCCGGCGCGTAGCGCTCGATCTGCGACCCGAGAAGATCGAGATTGCCGCCTGCCGCGAGGCCCACCACGCGCAGCGCGTCCGGAAACGCGTCGACGACGTCGAGCGTCGAGCGTCCGACGGAACCGGTGGAGCCTAGGATCGAGATTCTGCGCATGCTTACGCCGACATGATTTTGAAACTCTGAAAGTTGTGCAGGATCAGGAACCAGTACACGTAGAGGATCGGCGTCGTGTAGAAAATCGAATCGAATCGGTCGAGGAATCCGCCGTGGCCGGGGAGCAGCGTGCCGGAGTCTTTCACGGCGGCGGAGCGCTTCCACATCGATTCCGCGAGGTCGCCGATGACGCCGGCGATCGAGAGGATCACGCCGGCGATGATGGCGTGGAGCAGCGGGAAATTGCGGAAGAAGGTGAAGTGGATGATTACCGCCGTCACCACCGACACAAAGATCCCGCCCGCCAATCCCTCGACGGTTTTCTTCGGGCTGATTCGTGGCGACAGCTTGTGTTTTCCGAACGTGCGTCCGAAATAGTAGGCGCCGCTGTCGCCGAGCCAGACTACGAGAAGCAGGAAGAAGACCAATCTCCATCCGTCAGCGAAATCGTCGTGCAGCCGGATCAGCGAGCCGCCGAGCATGCCGACGTAGAGCGTTGCAAGCACCGCGATTCCGCTCGCCGGCAACGCCTCTTCGAGTTTTCCGCGCGAGAAAACGTAGGAGCCTGGGATCACCAGCAGCGCGACGAAGACGCCCATCTCGACCGAAATCGGCTCGAGGATGAACGCGGCGTTGATGAACAGCATCACCGCGATGCAGAGCGGGACCGGGATGTCGTAGCCCTTTTGTTTGCCGAGGTCGAGGAACTCGTAGAGCGCGAGCGCGGCGCAGAGCGACATGGTGGCGTCGAACACGTACGGATGCGCCCAGCCGACTACCCAGATGGCCAGCGGCGCGGCGATGAGTGCGGTCAGCTCACGCTTCATGTTGAGAAGGCAGAGGGCAGAAAGCAGAAACCAGAAACCAGAAACCAGAAACGAAGGCGCGCAACCTTCTGCTTTCTGCCCTCTGCTTTTTGCTTTCAGCTCTGGTTTCCATCGGCCTCGATGAACATCTGCGCGTCGGATTCATCGACCCCGCCGTAGCGGCGCTCGCGCGATTGGAAGTCGATGATCGCCTCGAAAAGATCGCGGCGGCGAAAATCGGGCCAGAGCACTTTCGTGACGTGAATCTCCGCGTATGCGATCTGCCAGAGCAGGAAGTTCGAGACGCGCAACTCGCCGCTGGTGCGGATGAGCAGGTCCGGATCGTCGACGTTCGCGGTGTAGAGATGGTCGGAAAAGAACTGTTCGTCGATCTGCGCGTCGCTCATTTCCCGCTCGCGCAGCACACCCATGATCCGATTGACGGTATCGACGATTTCGGCGCGCCCTCCGTAGTTGAGCGCGATCTGAAACAGCAGGCCGCTATTCTTCGCCGTCTCGTTCTCGGCGTACTTCAGCTCGCGCTGCACCGAAGGGTCGAGGCCGTCCACGCGTCCGATGGCGCTGAAGCGGATGTTGTTGTCCATCAGCGTGGCCAGCTCTTTCCGCAGGTATTCCTTGAGCAGCATCATCAGCGTGGCCACTTCGTAGCGCGGCCGCTTCCAGTTTTCGACCGAGAACGCGTAGAGCGTCATCACGCCGAGCTCGAGGCGCGCGCCGGTTTCGACGATCTCGCGCACCGAGGCGATGCCAGCGCGATGCCCTTCGACGCGCGGCAGGTTGCGCCCCTTCGCCCAGCGCCCGTTGCCGTCCATGATCACTGCGACGTGCCGCGGCAGCCGTTTGAAGTCGACGCGGTCGAGCAGCGTCTCCTCGATCGATCCCGGTTCAGCCAGTTTGCGCAGGTCAATCATCTGAAGCGCGGGATGTTATCGCAGACTGCGCGCTAGTAATTGACTTCCCACAACGTCAATCCCTTCGCCGGCGCCGTCCATCGCGCTTCGGTCCGGATCGCGTCCGCCGCGAGCTTGCCGCGGCCGATCTCGATCAGCGAGCCGGCGATGCGGCGGACCATGTAGCGGAGGAAGCCGTTGGCGGTGACGGTGATCGCGATCGCGTTTCCATCGCGAACCACGTCAATCGCGGTGATCGTCCGCTCGGTCGAACTGACCTCGGGACTGATGACGGTGAACGCCGCGAAGTCGTGATGACCGATCAGCAGTAGCGCCGCGTCGCGCATTCGCACGGCGTCGAGCGACTGCGGAACGTGCGCGTGCGTCTGATCGGCGAAGACGTCCGCGATCTCGTCGTTCCAAATGCGATAGACGTACGTTTTCTGTTTCGCAGCGAAGCGGCAGTGGAAATCGTCCGCGATCGTCTCGATTTCCGCGACGCGGATGTCGTGCGGCAGCAGGTTGTTGATGCCTTGCCGGAATCCGCGCGGCTCGATCGCAAACGGTATGTCGAGGTGTGCACGCTGGCCGCGCGCGTGGACGCCTGCATCCGTGCGGCCGGCGCCTTCGATGCGGATCGATGTTCCGAACATCTTCGCCAGCGCGGATTCGACGACATCCTGAATCGCGGTCGCATTCGTCTGCGACTGCCAGCCGGCGTAGCGCGTGCCGAGGTATTGAAGCGTCAGGAGAACGCGCAAGGTTCGGCGCTACTTCGTGCTCTCAATGTGCGTGATGAACGCGTCCGTCAGCTTCCAGGCCGAATCGCTCCGTGTGTAAACCAACGTGGTCTCGGCACGCGCAGGTTTCGTGCGCGCTTTCATGTCGTGTCCGTTCATCATAAAGGCGAGGTCGCCGCTGTCTTCCGCAGCGATGCTGACAGTATCGCGAGGAAGCAGCATCGAAACGTTGTACTCGCGTTTGTCGGGTGAGACTTCCTTGATACCGGTGATCGCGAATTGAAGAAAATCATCGAGCGATCGGAGCGTAGCGTGGTTGAGGCCGCTACCGATTTCCGGCTGCTTGATAAACCTCTGTCGCAGCAGGTCCTCTTTCATCTGTGCGATCAGCGCGGCATCCTGCGCAACAGGCGGAAGC